>NZ_WHOC01000048.1:0-105595 GCF_013141785.1 Paenibacillus germinis | reverse complement strand
AAAATTAAAATTGCACAAACTCGTGGAGATATGGTCAATTATCGTGTAAAGTAAAAAAGGTGGCAACCCAAATCAAGAAAAACAGAGAAGGACAACAAGCATGAAAAAACCTCTTATAATAGGCATATCTGGAGGCTCTGGAAGTGGAAAAACGACTTGGAGTCATTACTTGTTAGAACATTTTAATCATCACAAAGTCCGAATTATACATAGTGATAGATACTTTAAGAAGATGAGGCCTATTACCAGAGCGCCTTTCTCAAATAAAGAATACGATGATTTTAATCAACCGGAGTCTGTTGATATTGAAAGATTGATAAGTGATATTGATATAGCTATCTGTAATGATGAATTAGATCTTTTAATCGTTGAGGGATTTTTGATATTTCACTTTGAAGTTTTAAGAGAGCGTCTAGAATACAAGTTTTATATAGATTGTGAATCTGATGAGAGATTAGTTAGAAGGATTGCGCGAGATTCGAAGGATGGAAATAACGTTACCGAAATCGTTGCTGAATACTTAGACCTTGTTAGACACAGTCATGATAAGTACGTGGAACCAACAAAATGGTATGCCGATCTTATTATTAATGGAACTAGTAGTGAGAATAAGGGGAGACAAATCATTGTTGATTGGATTCAACTGGAATTTCTGAAACGACGTTGGACCTATTGCGTATGAAGATACAGTGCATTTGAGGTAGAAAATTAACAATTAAGCAATTGGAGGAAGTAGAAATGTCATTTTTCAAGAAAATGTTAGCAAGTGTAGGGATTGGGAACATCAAGATAGACACACAGTTTCATACGGAGGATTTTATTCCGGGAGAGCTGGTTGAGGGCGTCGTTATTGCCAAAGGCGGAAAAGTGGAGCAGAAGGTAGATAAAATCTATTTTCAAATCATGACGGAATATAAGAAGCCTGTGGAGACAGATGCTAATCGCGATGGGCGAACTGAAACTCGTATGCAGAAGGAAACCGTCGTTATTGCCAACATGCTGCTTGGAGAAAATCTCGTGATTGCACCGGATGAAACGATTGAAATTCCTTTTCAATTTGTTCTGCCGCATGAAACGCCAATCTCAATCGGTGTCAGCCCGATCTGGGTGCGCACAGGTTTAGACATTGATAATGCGGTTGATCCTTCGGATCGTGATGATATTGAAGTTCAGGCACATCCACATACAGCGGTTGTTTTTGAAGCTCTGGAAGAACTCGGATTTCATTTGCATCAGGCGGAGAATGAGTATTATTTACAACGAGATTATCATTTGCCGTTTATTCAGAAGTTTGAATTTGTCCCCTATCAAAATGGCGAGTACCGCAGTTCGGTGGATGAACTTGAACTCATCTTCTATCCGAATGAAGACGGCGTTGAGATCATTCTAGAGTTTGATCGCAAAACGCGTGGTTTCAGCGGATTTCTATCGGATATGTTGGATACGGATGAGTCCCATCATCGCTACTTTTTCAATTTAGAAGAGCTGGAAGAAGGTTCTTCCTCAGTAGCGGATCAGTTCAGGGGGATCTTTGACGAGTTGCTGGAGTAATACATAAAATGAGGCTGTCACCAACGGTAGGATGTGATTACCGGAGGGACAGCCTCTATTTAATTTAACTTTAGTTTCCATAAAAAGAGGCCTTAAAGGCCTCCGTATCCAACCACTATGCATGTGCTAATTGTTTAAATTCAAGTTTTCCTGTCGTTAAATGCGTGAGTTCGGGTGTTGAGAAAAAGTCAGCTAATCGCCGAAGTCTCATATATATCGTTCGCAAAATAACGGAATCCATCTCTGTAATCATACTGCGATTTGCAATAAAATCACGCATGCTCACCTTGATGAGATAATCGCTATCTCGAAGATCAGTTATCAGTTGTTTATTGGGGAGGACTCCGTAGTTGACTATGTATTTCGTTTGTCCAAGAGCACTTTGATACAGTTCAGCACATTTTCGCGTAATTTGTACTTGCCTCTTTGCTCCCATGGAGTCAGTGACTGTAAGCATTTGATTTTTGGCATCTAATGAGTTCTTTTTCAAATAAACAATCTCGTGAGAGGCAATACCCTCTGTGAGTAAACGAACGATGATGGCATCTTGCGGATTGATACAGCGAGTCTCGATAAATTGAATTTGTTCTAATGTAATAATACGAAATCAGCATCCCTTCAAATGTGTAAATTGGATTTCAGTAAACTTTCATTCGGCTTTCAGTAATAAGCAACTATATATTCTATGTGGGATAAAAATCGATTATGACTGTTTACAATAAATAATTATTACCTCTATTTTCATGAAGAAGCAGGGAATACTTGGCTTATGCAGAAAATGATTGTAATGCATTTATGGGTGGAGTTGAGAGGGAGGCACTGCTGAGTGAATATTTATACTCGTACTCGGCGTACAATTGGCGGTTCTCGCGGAGCGCAATGGAACGGTTTGTGCAACAGGATCGAGTCCCAATAAATACACCGTCCTCGGATTTGTCAGCATCAGTTTTGACAGGTTTTTAAGATTTCAAGCTTTTAAATCTTTAGCTTTTGAAATTGATGCGAGCACGCCAACTATTTTCAGGCATGGCGGCCGGAATGGAACATTACGGGATTGTTTGTGCAACAATTTAGCCTTATTTCATTCTGTGGAGCTACTTTTGTGGAGAATTGTTGTATTTTCTGCAACATTCGGAGGGGAAAAGGTAAATTCACTAGATTATTATTGTACAAATTACAACAATGCTGGAGGGGCGTCGGCTTCGAAAGAAGGAAGAGGAACTACGATGCGCTATTTATCGATAAAGCTTCCTTTTTGAGCGTTGAGGGAACGTGGAAGCGTTAATTTGCCGTTATGGACTGAAATATGGCTCTCAAAGCGAAAATAACGCACTGTCGTTCCGCTGCTCTAGCAAAATTGCCGAATTGAAGCGAAATAGCGTATCGTCGTTCCGTCACACAAGGTTTTCGGATGGTTGGAAGGAGAGCGCAGATTCATTCCGCCTCCGCGCATGAATACTAATTTGGCAAGATCGACCTGAGGTGAAGCCACAGGTTTTTTTACATGTGTTTGGATAAAATCAGCCATAAATGGGCAATCACTAGGAGGTTAGCATCCGCTCGAATCAATTGTCCTCTTTTACATATCGACATTATGCCTTTTGTATGGGATTATGAAGGAATGTGAGTTGGATAATAGGGGGCAGCCAGGATGAGATTCACAAAGCTGACAGCATTGGTGACTGGCGCATCTAGTGGATTTGGCTTTTTAACGTCTATAACACTGGCCCAAAAAGGGTATCGCGTTATCGCAACTATGCGCGACCTTGGTAAAAGCGGAGCATTGCTCGCGCATGCCGAACAAGTTGGCGTAACAAATGCCATCGAAACCATGGCTCTAGACGTAACGATTCATGACTCGATTGAGCAAGTCGTTTCTGATATTATGGACAAGTATGGTAGAATCGACGTTCTCGTTAACAATGCCGGCTTTGCCGTCGGGGGGTATGTGGAAGATGTACCGATGGAAGCGTGGAGATCTCAACTGGAAACGAATGTATTCGGCGTCATTGCGACAACGAGGGCCGTCCTGCCGCACATGCGGGCACAGCAATCTGGTTGTATTGTTAATGTAAGCAGTGTGAGCGGGTTATCCGCATTTCCTGGCTATGCCCCATATAGTACTTCAAAGTTTGCCATTGAGGGCTTTAGTGAATCGCTTCGTTTGGAGATGACGCCCCTGGGTGTGCGCGTCGTGCTTGTAGAGCCAGGTGCCTATAAGACAGAGATTTGGCGTAAAGGTTTCGAGGCGATCCATACCACGGAAGCGTCTCCTAATTGGAAACGGCTTAGTAAAATGCTTGACTACTCAAGGAAAGCCTCAGCGACAGCACCCGATCCGCAGGAAGTAGCAGACCAGATTGCACGAATTGTAGACAATCCGCGGCCAAAGCTCCGTTATCTAATGGGGCGTGGTGTAAGGGCGGGGCTGTGGGCGAGAAATCTTTTGCCATGGAGATGGTATGAAGGCATTTTGGCACGATTATTGAAATGAAGAGGGATGTACTTGTGTAAGTACGAATAAACCAAGGAGTGAAATGAATGTCACGTAAGTGGGAAAGAATGGTAAGCAAAAATACGAAAACAGTAAATAAGAATCGCTCCAAACAGGGGATTGCCCCGATTTCTTCGGATCCGGATCGATCGGAAGTATTCAAGGGTAGAAGCATTATGTTAGCTTTATTTTTTGTTCTAATTTCCATCTTATTATTGGTTACTTTGACCAAAACAGACGGGGACAAGATGTACTGGTATACGACGCTTAGTTACATGGCGGTTGGACTGTTCGTTTATTTTATTCGCCGTCCGTATTTAAAGGTTAGTAAGACGAGCATCTCGAAGAGAGGTTTTGCCAGAGAGCTTGTACTAAATGCCGATAAAATTAAGGAAATCGTATACTCCCCCGGTCAGGTGGTCATTGACCTGAATGGAAAGTCACCTCGTTGGGTGTATAACAAATCTCTGAATCGATTCGATGTAGCGGCTATGGCTGCTAGATTGAAAAAATTTGCTGAGCAGAACCAGATTCCGTTTGTGGATAAAACGGTTTAATTGCGGATTGCTCGATATGAGGCTCATAAAACGATGAAAAAAGCCCAATGCGACATTGGGCTTTTTTTTGCTACTTGGACTTAATGAACCAACTGGAGATTAGGCTTGTTAATGCAGCAATGATTCGTAATTGCGGGAACTCTTAATCATATTTATCATCGTCGATTCTAACCACATTATCCATGATAAGCTCAACTTCCGTCTCAAAGTTCAAATGAAGCGGTGCTGGAAGTACATCGAGGATTTCCTGCATCATGTCCATGTCTAATAACTCATCAATGGTTTGAGGTCGCGGTTCTAACTTATAAACCCATTCACGGACTGCATCGATAAATAAATAAAAAGATGATTGGAACTGATCGGCGACAGCTTCCTGCTCATCACCGCGTGATGCCGACATAGCATTCCAATTTTTTAGCGTGGTTTGTAAGGCTTGCTCTACGTTTGGGTTCATAATAATCTCCTAAAAGCGTCAATGGCTTACTTGTTTTCCTTTTGCATCTGTCTAGTACTATGCTCGTTGAGACTCAGATGATAGAGGGGAAGACTGTTTTTTTCTAGACTTTAAGAATGATTTACATCGTAAAAGTGGGAAGCTTCCGCGATACTCGTCATTTAGCGATGAAAAACATCGTCTCAGAGAGGTGTAGAGAGTAGAATGGTCATTTCGCTTGAATTTAAGCATGTTTTACATCGTAAAAGTGGGAAGCTTCCGCGATACTCGTCATTTAGCGATGAAAAACATCGTTTCAGGCAGCAGTGAGGAGTGTAATGATCATCTCCCTGTACGAAAGCATGTTTTACAACACTAAAGTGGAAATCTCTGCGCAGACAGGTGTAAGCTGCCAATTCAACCATCACTTCAACGCCTGCGTAGAAGCTCGGATAATCATCTCCGATGGCAGAATGATCTTCCGATTCTCATGAACGGCTTCACCTTCAATGCGTTCGATCAACAACTGCATGCCTAATAAGCCGAATTGATAGGCAGGCTGTGAAGCCAGGGTTAGAAAAGGGTTAATCGCACCTGCTGGGCCGAAATCGTCAAAACAGACGACTGATAGATCATCTGGCACCTGCAAGCCGCGCTGTCTCAATGATTGAATGACGCCGACGGCGAGCATGTTGTTAGCCGCGAAGATAGCTGTCGGTGGATCCTCAAGATTGAGTAGTGCGTCTAACGCAGATTCATCGTGGAAATCACGATAGTTCAGATGTGCGACGAGCGAGTCATCAATGGATAATCCGCTAAGCGAATGCGCCTCGCAATACCCTGTATAACGCAAGCGGGCTGTAGAGACATCCTGTGAACCGTTAATCAAAGCGATTCGACGATGCCCCAGACCAATTAAATGCTCAACAAGCTTCCTCGCGCCTTCCTTGCTGTCCCCGAGTACCACATCCGCCTCAATTCCCGGAATTTCACGGTCTAAAACAACGAAGGGGATATTATGCTTTTGGAGCTGCGCAAGATTCCGGGCAGATTGATCTCCCGTCGGGGCGAATAGAACGCCATCCACTCGGGTTGAAAGAATCATATCAACGTAGTCTTTCTCTTTTGCATAATCTTCATCACTATTTGCAAAAAGCAGCCGATACCCAGCTCGTTTAGCTGCATCCTCTGCGCCGCGTGCAAGCGTAGTGTAGAACGGGTTCGTAATATCTGTAATGAGCAGGGAAAGAATTTTCGTCTTCTGAAGTACCAGACTGCGTGCCATCGAGTTCGGAATATAGTGGAGATCTTCCATTACTTTCCTTACCCGTTTGCGCGTTGCTTCGCTGATACGACCTGTATTATTGATAACCCGTGAAACGGTCATGGCCGAAACACCGGCTTTTTCAGCGATATCATAAATTGTAATCACGTTGAGTCACCTTTTCATCTCATCCTATTCGTTTATTGTATAGAAATTAAGGATTGACAGCAAGGCTTAAAATTGATAATTTTGAGTTATCGATAACACGCATTTCTTGAGGAGGTCTTGAATATGCTTAAAGGTATTCCTTCCATCCTGTCGCCGGAGCTTTTGAAGGTGCTGATGGAAATGGGGCATGGGGATGAAATTATTCTAGCGGATGGCAATTTCCCTGCTGCCAGTCATACGAATCGTTTGCTTCGCTGCGATGGCCATGGTGTGCCGGAATTATTGGAAGCGGTTTTATCGTTATTCCCACTGGATACTTACAGTGAACAACCTGTAGCGCTAATGGCCAAAGTTCCAGGGGATAAAGTGGAAACACCAATTTGGGCAACGTATGAAGATATCATTCGTACCCATATGCAGCCACAAATTGAGCATGTGGAGCGATTCGCTTTTTATGAGCGAGCGAAGAAAGTCTATGCGATCGTGGCAACAAGTGAAAAAGCTTTATACGCCAATATTATTTTGAAAAAAGGTGTCATAAGTGAGTAGTTTGGATTATCGATAACTCTAAAGTCAAACCAGTTTGAAGGCATAATTCATATTAATCCCATACATAACAAGGAGGATGAAATAAAAATGGCAAACAGCGATTACAGATGGAACCAGGAATTCCCGAAGATTGGGATACGACCAACGATTGATGGCAGAAGAAAAGGTGTTCGTGAATCACTTGAAGATCAAACGATGAACATGGCCAAAGCTGTATCACGCAGCGACATATACGACTAGCTCGACAGTGCTTCCCGTTCACCAAATTTGCACCAACCTTGCGGCTTAATTATGGGCAATCAACGACAGGGGAGTGGTTGGCTCATTGCGGGGCTTGTCCTTTGCCTGAGTTCGCCAATGTGTTTAACAGAGCGGGTATCCCATTCCGTGTCGTAAATGGGGTACTGGGACTCGATTATACACCAGTGATTTCGTTAACGAATGAAGTGACACATAAGCGCCCAGAAGCTGTTCGAGCATGGAGGGAGATCGAGGAATGGGTGAAGGCAGCCGGCGTATCTCGGACGCTTCAGCATAGCCGTTTCGGCTTTCTTGGTAATACGTACAGCGGGATGCTTGATATGTACAGCGATTTTACGATGATTTCGGCGCAGACAGGGCTGCACGTGGAAGTGCTTGAAATGTGTGATTTGGATCGCATGCTGGGGGAAGTGACACCACAGGAGATGAAAGCGAAGCTGGCAGAGGTTCACGAAATGTTCCAGATCAGCGGCGACTCGCCATCTGATCCGATCGCGAAGAAGCCTACGGATGAGCAGTTGGAGTGGTCTTGCAAAGTGGCGGCAGCGCAGGAGAAGCTCGTCAGAGCGTACGATCTGGACGCCTTGTCCTACTACTACCACGGTGCGCCGGGGGGCGACTATGAGAAGCTGCAGGGCGGCTTCATCGTTGGCCACTCGCTGCTTACCGCCCGTGGTATCCCGTGCTCCGGCGAAGGGGACCTCAAGACGGCCGTCGCGATGAAAATCTGCGACATCCTTGGCGTCGGTGGCAGCTTCTCCGAAATCATCGTTGTGGATTATATCGACGAGACGATCTTGCTGGGCTATGACGGACCGTTCCATATCGCGATTTCCGAAGGAAAGCCGATTCTGCGCGGCATGGGGCTTTATCACGGGAAGCAAGGCACTGGCGTATCCGTCGAGGCGAAGGTGAAGTCGGGGGCAATCACGACGCTGAACGTGACACAGACTGGCGATGGACGGCTGAAGCTGATCTCCAGCGAAAGCGAGTCAACGAACGGGCCGATCATGAAGATCGGCAACACGCAGACGCCGGTGAAGTTCCGCGATCATCCAGATGCGTACATGACGCGCTGGTTTGCCGAGACGCCGACGCATCACTGCGTGATGTCCATTGGTCATAATGCTTCTATGTTCCAGAAGGTCGCAGAGCTGATGAAGATGAAGCATGTGGTTTTATAAAGTTGTTATGGATCATAATGTTGTACAAATTACAACAACTAGGTCCATAGACTGAAGGTCATTACAACCCATTTTTGGGAAATGGCTTTAATTTAAATAAACGGAACGTCTAGTTTTGCGGCATACCGGATTCCTCATTCGAACTCGAGTTGTTATCCGTGAATTCCACATAATTATCGACCGTATCTAGAACTTGGCTTAGCTGCCAACGACTAAAAATTATATGGTCTGAAGAAATCGCATTATAGGTGCTTTCTTGTTTGCTGATTTTAAAGCCTCGGTAATTCTCATAAATGGTTCTCATTCTGATCTCTCCCTCGCTTTGATGTATATCTTAAACTATCATCAATCGAGTAATTTTGGTAGAGGTGTAAATTGATAGAAATTGTCTATTCCTGACTAATTGCATGTAAATATGGTTAATTGCTTCTTTTCTATTGCCTATACGTACGCGGGTTTCCGCCTAGCTGGAAATACCATTTGCATGTATGGAAGGTATTTCAAATTTTAAACGTTGACAGAATCTGGTTTGATTCACTATAATCTAAATACAAGTAATTTTATCGGAATAATATGAATCAACCAGACAAACTGGAGATGCTTCATCCTAAGGGATGAAAGTGTCTCCTTTTTTCATTCATAATCAGCAAATGCTATCTATAGTTTATGATGCAAGTTATTTTATAACACTATCTAGGAGGAATGGGTATGAAAATTGAATGGACTTTTGCGATGAACAAACCTTGGACGATTGATCTTGTGTTGGATTTTGTGACTATAGCTAATCGGTATTCGTGCAATATTTATGTGGGCGTAAGTGGAAAAATGCTGAATGCAAAGGGTTTACTGGGCATTGTTTCCCTTAGCCTAACACTAGGCAATCAGTCGGATATTGTTTTGCAATTAGATGGCGTTGATGCACAGGAAGCATTTGAAAAAGTGTCTGTGTACTTACAAAGCACGGATCACAGTATACAAAAGGCCTATTCGCATAGTTCCTAGTCGCTTGCAAGTTAGAGAGGAAGTTTATTGTCATGAATATTGAAAATATTGAAGCATTCGTCTATGTCATACATTTCAATAGTTTCAACAAGGCAGCGGATGCATTGTTCTTATCCCAGCCATCGGTGACGGCCCGAATTCAATCGTTAGAACGAGAACTGAATACATTGCTGTTCGATCGAGAAGGGAGGAATTTTACGCTGACGGAGAAAGGGAAGCAGTTCCTGCCGTTTGCTCAGCAAATACTCCAAACTTACAAGAAGGGAAAACAACAGCTTCAGAATTTAAACACGACTCCTAATGAATTAAGAATAGGGTGCACGGTTTCTGTCTCCAATTATGTCATTCCTGACATTCTTCCCATCATCAAAAAGGAGTACCGAAACCTGCAGATTAAATTAACGACAGCTCCCACCGAAACGATTCTGGAGAAGCTGTTGAATAAGGAAATAGACATTGGCTTTGTGCGAAACGTGACCCATCCACATGTTGATTGTGCGGGGTTTTATCAAGATCCGATTCGACTTTTCGTACATCAGCGTCATCCTTTTGTGAAGAAAGAACAAATTACGATTGAAGATGTAAGCAGGGAATCCCTTGTGTTTTTCGAGTGTGGCTCTCTCGATTGGATAAAGATACATCGCTTATTCGCCACACTTGACCGTCCGCCCCAAATCGAATACCAGATCGATAATCTTGAAACGGCGAAGAAGCTTGTCGCGAGTGGGATGGGGGTTTCATTTTTACCCGATCTCTGCGTACGTCAAGAAGTGAAGGATGGCTTACTTGTACCTATCCATATCCCCGCTCTAGGAGGATTGTCGCTTCGGACTAATCTCATTTCACTCAAGGAAGCGGCCAACGATTTCACGCATGTGTGCCTAGAAGCTTTGAAAGAGATGAAATTGAAAATAAGTTCTCCATAGAACAATTCTATCTGATAATAGAACATCTTAATATCAAATTGACCGCCTAATGAGCCGGTGATACAGTAAGAAAGAATTTAATACCGACAAAACAAATTGGAATTATTGTTTATTGATTATTAGGGAGACTACATGAGCATTCAATTAAGTATATTGGATCAAACACTGATCGGGGAAAACAAATCTGCTGTTGAAGCATTCTCAGAACTCCCTGTATAAAGCATGCGCTGCAAAGCTCGATTATGAAAGCCAAACTTTTAGGAGGAAAAAACATGCCCAAACAAAAACAATTAAAGCTCGGAGCTATCATTCATGGAGTCGGGGGCAACATGTCATCTTGGAAACATCCGGATGCGATCGTAGATGCGAGTGTGAATTTCAAATATTACAAACAGCAAGCACAAAAAGCAGAAGCTGGTAAATTCGATTTGTTGTTTATCGCAGACGGGTTGTTCATCAACGATAAATCGATTCCTCATTTCTTGAATCGTTTCGAACCAATAACGATTTTATCGGCCTTGGCAGCAGTGACATCCCAAATTGGTCTAGTTGGTACGCTATCTACGTCCTACAGTGAACCTTTCACAGTGTCAAGGCAGTTTTCCTCATTGGATCATATCAGTGATGGCAGAGCAGGGTGGAATGTGGTCACATCCCCGCTAGAGGGCTCCGCTCTTAACTACAATAAGAAGCTGGAGGATCATCCTGATCACCCCAAACGGTATCGAATTGCTTCTGAATATTTGCAGGTAGCCAAAGGGTTATGGGATTCATGGGAAGATGATGCTTTTGTAAGGGATAAACAAACCGGTGTTTTCTTTGATCCCGAGAAGCTGCACCAATTAGACCACAAGGGTGAATTTTTCTCTGTACAAGGACCGCTTAATATTGGGAGATCCAAGCAAGGCAGACCCGTTATCTTCCAAGCAGGTTCATCTGAAGATGGCAAAAACTTAGCTGCCAAAGAAGCAGATGCGATCTTTACTGGACATCCAACCGTGGAAGATGCCAGGCGCTTTTATGACGATGTGAAAGGCCGAGCAGCTGGTTATGGCAGAAATCCTGATGAGATTGTTGTTATGCCCGGCATAGGACCAATTATTGGCGTAACGGAAGAAGAGGCAGAACGCAAGTATCAGGAAGTAGCGAATTTAGTGACCACTCAGGAAGCACTCGCTTATTTGGGCCGTTTTTTCGAGCATCATGATTTTACGCAGTATGACTTGGATGCCCCATTCCCTGAGCTAGGCGATTTGGGCAAAAACAGCTTCCAAAGCTCGACGGATCGCATTAAACAGAATGCGATGGAGCAAGGTTTGACACTACGTCAGGTCGCCCTCCAATCGACCACACCGCGTCCGCTCTTCATTGGTACGCCAACCCAAATTGCAGATCGCATTCAGGAATGGTTCGAGAGCGGAGCCGCAGACGGATTCATCGTGGGCTCCGGTGTTCCGAATGGTTTGAACGATTTTGTGGATTTGGTCATACCGATTTTACAAGAACGCGGGATATATCGTACGGAGTATGAAGCGGATACACTACGAGGCAATTTAGGGCTTCCTTTTCCGACAAATCGCTATGCGAAAGAAAAAGTAACGCACTAATATGTTGTGATTCCGACTTAACATATGCGCATTATCAATTAGAAAAGGGGGCGATATTTGAATGGCAAAACAAAGAAAATTGAAGCTTGGCGTTAATATCAGCGGTGTCGGCAACAGCATGTCTGTATGGAGACATCCGGATGTTTCGACTGACGCAAGTGTCAGTCTTGATTACTACAGGCAGCAAGCATTGAAAGCTGAATCTGGGAAGTTCGATCTTGTGTTCATCGCGGATGGTTTGTACATCAATGAGAAATCAAATCCTCACTTTCTGAATCGCTTCGAACCGCTTACCATTCTTTCCGCATTAGCAGCTGTGACTTCACAAATCGGACTCGTCGCCACACTATCGACTTCGTATAGTGAGCCCTTCACCGTCGCTCGTCAGTTTTCCTCACTGGATCATATTAGCGGAGGTCGCGCAGGCTGGAATGTTGTGACGTCTCCACTTGAAGGCTCAGCCAAAAATTTCGGCAAGGGCGAACATCCTGCTCATGAGCTGCGCTACCGGATTGCTGAAGAGTATGTCCAGGTTGTGAAAGGCCTATGGGATTCATGGGAAGACGATGCTTTCGTAAGAGATAAGGAGTCCGGTGTTTTCTTTGATCCGGGCAAACTTCACACTCTGAATCATAAAGGTGAATTCTTCTCGGTTCAAGGACCTCTGAATATCGGTCGTTCCAGACAGGGGCATCCGGTTGTTTTCCAAGCCGGAGCTTCAGAATCCGGCAGAGATTTGGCTGCTAGAACGGCCGAAGCCATTTATACAGGGCATGAACTTATCGAGGAAGCGAAGCTATTTTATCAAGATATTAAACAAAGAGCAGCAGCTTATGGCCGTAATCCGGAGGAAGTGCTGATTTTCCCTGGAATTAATCCGATTATTGGACGTACACAGGAAGAAGCAGAGCTTAAGTATCAAGAAGTCGCTAATCTGGTAACCATCCAAAGCGCACTTGACTACTTAGGCCGCTATTTCGAGCATCATGATTTTTCTCAGTATCCACTCGATGAACCATTTCCGGATTTGGGTGATTTCGGTGCCAATAGCTTCCGAGGTACGACGGATAGAATAAAAAGGGAAGCGAAAGAGCTCAATCTGACGCTTCGTCAAGCAGCTATTCGTGCGGCCACGCCTAGGGGCAATTTTATAGGAACTCCAGAGGCGGTTGCTGATTTGGTAGAACAGTGGTTCAAAGAAGAAGCCGCTGATGGGTTTGTCATTCGCACGACGGTGCCTAGAGCATTGGATGATTTCGTTGATCTCGTTGTTCCGATTTTGCAAGAGCGCGGTATTTATCGCACAGAGTATGAAGCAGACACGCTGCGTGGCAATTTGGGAATTCCTATTCCTGCTAATCGCTACACGAAAGTGACGATTGCTAACTAATTCGTTCAAATAGATGGGGGAGTGTTTATCTTGCATAGATCAAAAGAATGGGTCAAGTTAAGTACATTATCATTAGCATTCGTTTTAGCTTTGACGGGATGCGGTTCAGCAAAAAACAGCAGCGGGGATGCAGCCCAATCACCGAATGCCAATCAAGAGGCGAAGCAGACGGCCGTGGTAGGCGGAGAGCTCACCTATGCGCTCGCGACATCGCCAGATTCACTAGATCCGCATCGCAGCGGACTTGCCGTTGCTGTTCGGGTACTTCGTACCATCTACGATAGTTTAGTCGTTCAATTACCCGATGGCTCGATCAAACCTTGGCTAGCCACGGAGTGGACCGTCGCGCCCGATGGTCTGAGCTACATTTTCAAATTGCGTAAAGATGTGAAATTCCAAGATGGTACCCCATTTAATGCGGAAGCTGTTAAATATAGCTATGATCGTATTCTCGATCCAACAACGAAAGCGGCTAACTCTGTAGCCCTCATTAAGCCTTATAAATCCTCTGAAGTGATTGATGAATTCACGATAAAAATAAATCTGGAAACACCATCCAGAGCTTTCCTAGGCAACCTGAGTCAAGCACTACTTGGGATTGTATCACCTACGGCAGCTAAAAAGTATGGGGATCAGTTTGGTAAAAATCCGGTAGGATCCGGCCCCTTTTCCTTTGTGAAATGGGAAGAGAATGCATCCATTCAAGTCAAGCGCAGTCCTGATTACAACTCAGCTCCCGAGATCGTGGAGAATAAAGGAAAGTCCTATTTGGATCAAATCACATTTCGTATTGTTCCAGAAGAGGCCACTCGTATTGGCAGTGTTCAAAGCAAACAAGTACTCGCAGGCGAAACCGTTCCTCCACAAAACGTCGTTTCCTTGAAATCAGATGCAAGCATTCAAGTTCACCAAGTGAATACAACAGGTTTACCTTATACCTTGTTTATTAATCAGCGGAAAGCACCTTGGAGCGATGTGAAAGCAAGGCAAGCGCTGCAAGCGGCTATTGACGTAGATGCGATTGTCAAAACGCTATATCTAGGGACCTATCCACGTGCTTGGTCATCGCTTTCACCTGGCGTTGTCGGCTATGATGCATCGCTGGAAAACGGAATCAAACCTGATGTCGCTAAAGCGAACAAATTACTGGATGAACTAGGTTGGGTGAAAGGCGCGGACGGCATACGTGTGAAAGATGGCAAAAAGCTGACTTTACATTATGTAGATGGTTCGCCAAACCGTGAGAAACGCAATGATATTGCGGTTATTATTCAACAACAGCTGAAACAAGTCGGTATCGTTGTCGAAGTTGAGATTACCAAAGATGTAGCCAATGTTGTGTATACCAAAGGCGAATATGATATCTATGGGAACAGCCAGGTAAACTCGGATCCTAGTGCGCTTTATGCCTTCTACCATACGAGTGATCCGAAAGCCCGTCCAAGTCTTCCAGGTCTGGCCGATCCGCAAGTAGATAAGTGGCTGGAGCAAGGCGCAATCGAACCCGATGATAAAAAACGTGTAGAACTTTATAAACAAGTTCAAAAATCGATTATCGATAATGCGGTCATCATTCCTATTTATGTATTCCCATATACTGTAGCCGCATCGAAAACCGTTAAAGGACTGAAATTTGATTCATTAGGTTATCCGCTCTTCAATGACACGTTTATCCAAAAATAATGACATAGGGAGCTAATCGATATGAGCAGGATAATAACGGAGCGGCTTGTGGTTTCCTTGCTGGTCATTCTTGGTTCCTTAATCCTCGTTTTCTGTATTCTGTATGTACTTCCGGGAGATCCCGTACTCTCGATGGTCGATCCTTCATCCATGACACCGGAGGCCATTGCCAACTTAAGGCTTCAACTGGGATTGAATGAGCCCTTCTATGTCCAATTTGGTCGCTACTTCCTAGCTATGATTCACGGAGATTTTGGTAAGTCTTTACTGAACAGTGAACCTGTGCTGCCCAAAATTATTAAACATCTCCCAGCTACAATGGCACTAACTTTAGCTAGTACACTCATTTCCACGATTATTGGTGTAGGGCTCGGCGTACTTTCCGCCATACACCGCAATCGATGGATCGACGTTCTAGCTCGCATCGTAGGGCTGTTCGGTATATCAATGCCAACCTTCTGGTCGGGGATCCTGTTGATTCTCATCTTCTCCGTATCCTTAGGCTGGTTCCCCGCGATGGGGTCGCAAGGGCTATTTACTCTTGTCCTTCCTTCGCTAGCACTCGGCTTTGTTGGCGCCGGCTTTATCGTTCGCATGGTACGGAACTCGATGTTGGAAGTCATCAATGAGCATTTCATTGTCACGCTGCGTGCGAAAGGACTATCGGAACGATTAGTGATGTATCGACATGCGCTTCGCAATGCGTTAATACCTGCTGTTACCATTATTGGTATTCATATTGGAGACCTAATGGCGGGTACCGTTGTGATCGAAACTGTATTTTCTAGACAGGGGATAGGGCGAATTCTTGCGGATGCCATCATGTCCAAAGATTTGCCGGTTGTTCAGGGCGTTGTCTTTTTCTCTGCAATTATCTACGTCGCTGTAAATTTGCTTGTGGATATTTCTTATGTATTCATCGATCCACGGGTGCGTCGAACACAATAAGGTGTCAATGAAACCATATTGGAGAGGAGATTGGGTATGAAAGAAGTGATTTCCACAAGGGTTATTTGGCAGAGGCGTAAATGGCAGCTACAAATTCCGAAGGCATCTAGTAAAATTAGCGCCACGGAAATACTTGTTTATTTAGCGGCTATTGTGACTTTATTTATGATAGGATGTGCACTTTTTCCGCAATGGATTGCTCCTTATGCACCCACGGCGATGCTCACCGATCAAATTCTGAGCGCGCCAAGTAAAGCTCATTTGTTTGGTACGGACTATTTTGGCCGAGATGTCTTTAGTGTTGTCGTGCATGGGAGTCGTGACTCCTTATTCATTGGTTTTGCTTCTGTACTCGCAGGAGGTTTAATAGGCGGATTCATAGGTGCGGTAGCTGGATATATTGGTGGTGTTATCGATACAATCTTCATGCGGATCATCGATGTTCTGATGACCATTCCCGGTATCCTATTAGCCTTAGCCATAGCTGCCGCTCTTGGTCCTCATTTATTCAATCTTATCTTTGCTGTTGCAGCAGCGTCCATTCCACAATATGCCAGGGTCATGCGCGGTCAGATTCTGAGCATCAAGAATCGCTCCTTCATTACAGCTTCGCGATCGATAGGTGCTTCTAATGTGCGAATATTTTTTCGTCATGTCTTGACGAATGCTTGGTCGCCACTCTTGGTTATGTCTACGATTGGTTTGGGATCATCTATATTGGTTGGAGCAGGACTAAGCTTCCTTGGTCTGGGGGTGCTCAAAGAGATTCCAGATTGGGGAACACTCTTATCACAAGGAAGAGGCTATCTGACGGTGGCATGGTGGATATGTACGTTTCCAGGATTAGCGATCACCTTATTTGTCCTATCGGTTAATTTAATCGGAGATAGACTGCGCGACTCCATGGATCCAAAGCAGAAAAGGGCATAGCAAGGGGGCGGCGCAAAATGAAACAACTGCTTGAGATTGAGAATTTAAGTGTTCAATTTACAACGAATAAAGGGTCGTTCACGGCAATTCAAGACGTTACTCTGAAAATTGGAGCAGGCGAAACCGTCTGTCTCGTGGGCGAATCCGGCAGCGGCAAATCGGTGACTTCCAAATCGGTCATGCGCTTAATTGATTATGAGAATGGTGTGATTTCCAGCGGCCAAATCGTGCTGGATGGTGATGATTTAACCACTTTGTCACAGAAAGAGCTTCGAGCATTACGTGGGAAGAAGATGGCGATGGTGTTTCAAGAGCCAATGGCTGCTTTTGATCCGGTGTTTACAATTGGCAGTCAAATCACGGAAGTTATCATTCAGCATAAACAGGGTAATCGGGAACAAGCCTGGGAGCGGGCCGTCCATTTATTGAAGCGAGTTGGTATTCCTGAACCTGAAATCCGGATGAACCAATACCCCGGCGAGCTGTCAGGGGGAATGCTGCAGCGGGCAATGATTGCCATGGCACTTTCTTGTAATCCACAGCTCCTTATTGCGGATGAACCCACAACGGCGCTTGATGTGACGATTCAAGCGCAAATTCTTCACCTGCTGCAAGAGCTTAAAGAAGAATTTAACATGTCGATTCTCCTGATTACACATGATATGGGGATTGCCGCTGAGATGGCTGACCGCATCATCGTGATGTATGCAGGGCAGATCGTCGAACAAGCAACGGTTCAGCAGTTGTTCACGAAACCTCATCATCCGTATACACGAGGATTGCTTCGTTCGATTACGACGATGGATAGTGATCGTACAAACCGTTTATTCTCCATCGAAGGAACGATCCCTCATTTATCGGATCTCCCTACAGGCTGTCGGTTTCATCCTCGGTGTCCTTTTGCGACGGATCGTTGTAAGAAAGATAGCCCGCCTCTTCAATCTGTGAATGGACGGCTAGCCGCTTGTTGGTATTCAGAGGATTTAGTCAAACTGGAAGATTGGCAGCAGCATGCAGCGCCCACAGATAAGGCTGAAAGAGCTGGAAAGAATGAACGGACCATTCCTGAGTTAGGAGAACAGGGGTCAGCTAAGGAGAAGCTCTTCGAAGTAAAGGGGTTAAGTAAATTTTACCCGATAGGGAAAGGGACGTTTAACCGTTCAAAGGCCTATATTCGCGCTGTTGACGACGTGTCTTTCTCGATTAAGAAAGGGGAGACCTTCGGTTTAGTTGGCGAATCCGGCAGCGGTAAATCAACCTTAGGCCGGGTGCTGCTGCAGCTGGAGAGGGCGACGGAAGGAAAGGTTCTTTTCGAAGGGAAGGAGTTATCCGAGCTTTCGGCCAAAGGACTGCAGGGAGTACGTCGTGACATGCAGGTCATTTTCCAAGATCCATACGGTTCGGTGAACCCGCGTTGGAAAGTTGGCGATATCATCGGCGAACCTTTCGATGTACATGAATCTTTCAGCAAGGTTGAGAAACGCGCTAAGGTGGAAGAACTATTGGAGTTAGTTGGTTTGAATCGCTCCATGTATGATCGATTTCCTCATGAGTTTTCGGGAGGTCAGAGGCAAAGAATTGGTATCGCTCGAGCCATCGCCCTCCATCCCCAATTCATACTTGCCGATGAAGCGGTATCTGCCTTAGACGTATCCGTACAGGCGCAAATTGTTAATTTAATGCAGGATTTGCAGAAAAAACTGGGGTTAACGTACCTATTTATCGCTCATGGTTTAAATATTGTGCGCCATTTATCGGATCGTATCGGTGTGATGTATTTAGGAAAGCTTGTTGAAATTGCGCCAAGTGAAGAGCTGTTCCTTCATCCATCTCATCACTACACGAAGGGACTGCTATCCTCCATACCTTCACCTGATCCATCGAGGAAAAGAGAGTGGTTTGCGATTGAAGGCGAAATTCCATCCCCTGCGAATCCGCCATCCGGCTGCCGATTCCATACCCGGTGTCCTGCAGCAAAAGCAAGGTGTAGGGAGGAGCAACCGGAGCTGCTCCAATTGCGGGAAGGTCATTGGACGGCCTGTCACTACCCCTTGTAAAAATATAGAGAATATTCGGTTAGGCAAGTCTTCACTTCAGCGGGAAAATACCCGTTTTCTTTTCGGATTAAAACATAGTTAAAACGTAGGAATAGTCATATATGGATTGATCTAATAGACATTACTCAGGAGGCATTTTAATCATGAAAAAATTCACGGTACTTTCATCCCTTATTCTTACGGCTGCATTCGCAGCAGGATGTGCGGCTCAAACCAAAACGGTCAACACGACACCATCCGCCGGGGCAGCAGCACCTGCAGCACAAGCAACAGAAGCACCAAAAGCGGTTAAAAAAATTGTGGTGGGAACAGGTACACAATTCCCGAACATTTGCTTTATTGATGATAAGGGCAACCTTACGGGTTATGATGTAGAGCTTGTCAAAGAAATCGATAAACGACTTCCTGAGTATGAATTTGAGCTCAAAACAATGGAATTCAAGAACCTTTTGCTGAGCTTGGAGACGAATAAAATCGACTTCATTGCTCACCAAATGGAAGTGAACGAGGAAAGAAAGCAGAAATTCCTTTTCAATGATGAAGCCTATAATATATTCCCGAACAAAATTATCGTTCACAAAGACAACAATACTGTTAAATCCATTGATGATCTTAAAGGTAAGAAGTTATTGGTAACAGCAACAAGCAACGCGGCTGTATTAGCAGAAAAGTATAACAAAGAACACAACACCGGTATTAATATCGTTTATACAGGAGCAGGTGAGGATGCGAAATCACTCATCAAGCAAGGTCGTGCGGATGCCTCGATTAGTACGCAGTTTGCGATTGATTTCGTTAATAAATCGGTAGATGCGCAGCTGAAAACAGTAGGTGAGCCGCTGTCCAACTCCAAAGTTTACTTCATTTTACGCAAGGATCAAGAAGAGCTAAAAAAGAAAATTGACGAAGCTGTGAAAGCCATCAAAGCAGATGGAACACTCGGTAAATTAAGTACGCAGTGGCTGGGAGCCGACTATACCGTGGGTAGCTAGATGGGGAAATCATTCGATATTACTCTTGTTGCTGAGTTTCTGCCGAAGCTGCTCTACTACCTGCCTTTGACCCTGCTCATTCTTGTAGCTTCACTCACATTAGGTCTCATCCTAGGCACGTTGATCGCCATAACTCGGTTATATCGTATTCCGGTGCTTAGCCAACTATCCATCGTGTACGTATCGTTTATCCGTGGAACACCGATTTTGATCCAATTATTTCTTGTTTTCTATGGCTTGCCGATGCTGCTCGAGATTATCGATATCAATATTTCTCGATGGGATCCGATTTATTTCGTGATTATTACCTATGGGCTTAGTATTGCCGCATTCAAATCCGAAAACATCCGGGCGGCTGTGAATGCCGTCGATCGGGGCCAGACCGAAGCTGCTTATGCGGTAGGCATGACCGGTAAACAATCCTTTTCTCGAATCGTTGTGCCGCAAGCTTTACTTATTGCCTTCCCTAACTTTGCGAATTCGGTGATTGGTTTCCTCAAAGATACGTCGCTGGCTTTCTCGATTGGGGTCATGGATATGATGGGGCGTGGACAAACATTGATTGCGGCTACGGCTCATACGCTGGAAGTTTATATCAGTTTAACGATCATTTATTACGTAACTGTATTAATTTTGGAAAAAGTATTTAAAGTGACGGAGTTCAGGCTGCAAAGGCATGAGCGTTCATTAGCGGGGTGAGGTGAGGACATGAAAATCGATATTTTTTTTATTTATACGGCCTTTTTCCAAATATTAAAGGCATTACCGTTAACCTTGGTGTTGACCTTTATCCCGCTTGTTATCGGCTTCGGCATTGGTTTATTAACTGCCTTCGCTCGTATCTACAAAGTGAAATATTTTCATCGTCTCCTAGATTTCTACGTATCCTTTCTTCGCGGGACGCCGATTCTGCTTCATATTTTTGTCATCTACTTTGGGATGCCACTCGTCATTGATCGGTTGTCTGCGTATTACGGTTGGGGGTTCAAATCGTCATCGATCCCTTCTCTGCTTATCGTGTTGACGGCATTTTCTATCACGGCTGGTGCCTATATGTCTGAGATCATTCGATCCGGTATCTTATCGGTTGACCGAGGTCAAATCGAAGCTGCCCATGCCATTGGCATGACAACACCTCAAGCGATTTGGCGAATCGTAGCTCCTCAAGCGATTGGTGTTATTTTACCCAATTTGTGCAACATTTTTGTTGGATTCCTGCATACATCATCGCTTGCCTTTACGGTGTCTCAAATGGAGCTCCTTGGCAAAGCAAGCGTTGTTGCTTCAGTGAGCTTGAAATTTCTCGAGGCATATATTGCCGCAGCCTTTATTTACTGGGGGTTGACCTTGTTAGCAGAAAGACTTACTTCATTTTTGGAGAAAAAAGTAACGGTCTACAATCGAGGAGGAGTCGTATGATTCGGTTAACGAACTACGCGCAGCGATTATATGAGCAAGGAAGTGTGACTTATGCCAACCTCATATGATGTCATTGTTATAGGAGCCGGCTCGATGGGCATGAGCGCTGGATACCATTTGGCCAAAAACAAGGTGAAAGTATTATTAATTGATAAATTTGATCCACCCCATGTGGCAGGCAGTCATCATGGGGAGACTCGCCTTATCCGTCATGCCTACACAGGCAGTTCCACCTACACGGCAATGGCGCTTAGATCCGACCGGCTGTGGAAGGAGCTTGAGGAAGCAAGCGGACAGCGGCTTATTGTACGCAGCGGGGTTCTGAATATGGGAGCTGCAGAGTCCCTGCATATGGGGAGTAAATTAAAGTCTACAGCTGCCTTTGGACTGAAGGTTGATCAACTAGACGCGGATGAAATTCGTAAACGTTGGCCGGGCGTAAATCCACCAGATTCCTACATAGGCTTGTATGAACAGGAAGCGGGGTTTCTGTACAGTGAAGCTTGCGTACGCGCCTATCGCCAGCAAGCTTTGGCCGCAGGTGCAAGACTCCTGGTCAATACACCAGTGACAAGCATTAAGATAGGAAAGAGCGGCGTTACCGTACAAACACTAGATGGGGCTTATCATGCAGATCAGTTAATCTTATCTGCCGGGGCATGGTTTAGTAAGTTAAATGCCATTATTCAGCTGCCGATTCGTTCCGTTCGTAAAGCTGTCGCTTGGTTCAAATCAGACGAATCTCTATATGATTCAGCTAGGTTTCCAGGGTTTACATTTGGCGCGGAAAATGGCGGGTTCTATGGCTTCCCTAGCATCGATGGTTCCGGTGTCAAGATTGGTCGGCATGATGCCGGTCAGCCTTGGAAGCCAGGGCAGCCCTTTGAACCGTTCGGTCATTATACCGAAGATGAGAGGGATCTGCGGCAAGCCTTGGAAGCCTTTCTGCCACAAGCTGCGGGTCAAGTGCTTCGGGGAGCCGTTTGTAAATATGAATTAACACCTGATGAACATTTTATTATAGATCGTCACCCGGAACATGCTCATGTCCTAGTGGCTGGTGGTTTCTCAGGTCATGGCTTTAAGTTCGCAAGTGTAGTAGGAGAAATATTATCAGATCTTTCAAGGGAAGGCATAACCGAGCAAGATATCGCTCCTTTTACCTTATCCAGGTTCTCGGTAAGAGATGACCTTGCTGCCCATATCAACTAGGAAGGTGACCTATATGAGTGAGATTTATCGATTGGCGACGATTGATGATGCAGAAGAACAATACAAAGTCATTGATGGCGCCTATGAGTCGATTCGTGAATTAGGTATTACATTTAGAGCCGCGAATGCGGATATTGACTTGATTCGGGAGAACCTTTTAGAAAATACAAGCTATGTCTTGGAAATTGACGGCTCTATTGCAGCAACCATTTCATTGAAAAATTTGCCAGAACTGACCGATCTGCCTTTTTTGTATTGGTTCGCTGTCTTACCTGAATTCAAAAATCAAGGCGTCGGCAATCGGCTGCTGACTTATGTGGAAGAGGTCATCGTCAGAGACACCTTGTTGGCATCCGGTGTTGTCCTTGCAACGTCGAAGAATCATCCTTGGCTGCTTCCTATGTATGAACGTAAAGGTTATCAAGCCTTTCACGAAAGGCCGCTGGATGAAACGGATACGTTGGTTTTCCTGAAGAAGACTTTATTCGATCAAGTTCAACTTGCCCAATAAGTAGATGCCTAAAGACAGCCGGGAGCTATTCTGGCTGTTTTTTGCTATTCTGTGCTTAAATATGTTACAGTTAAAAGGAGGTGATCGAGCATGTTAAAATTGGGGATTTTGGACCAATCACAAATAGGAGAAGGTCGCAACGCCGCGCAAACGCTGGTTGAAACGACCGAGCTGGCGCAAGAGGCAGATAAACTTGGATATACGCGTTACTGGGTGTCAGAGCATCATGCCTCTGAGGCGCTTGCTCACTCAAGCCCAGAAGTACTTATCGCTCATTTAGCTGCAAAAACGAATCGGATCCGCTTAGGGTCAGGCGGTATCATGATGCCGCATTACAGTGCATACAAAGTAGCAGAAAATTTCCGATTGCTGGAGGCGCTGCATCCAGGAAGGATTGATGTTGGCCTTGGACGTGCGCCAGGCGGCATGCCCATCTCGACGCGAGCGCTGCAAGAGGGGAAATACACGAGCGTAGATCAATACCCGCAGCAAGTTGCAGACTTGACAGGGTATTTATATGATTCGCTGCCTGCGAACCATCGCTTTGCCGCACTGCACGCGTCTCCAATTATTCCGACAGCACCGGAAATTTGGCTGCTCGGTTCTTCCTATGACAGTGCCAGCATTGCTGCTAAACAAGGGGCTGCATTTGGTTTTGCCCAGTTTTTTGGCAATGCCGATTGTGAACAAGCGCTGCAGATTTACCGCGAGGAATTCAAACCGTCTATTTTGAATGATAAGCCACATTCGCTTGCAGCGGTTTTAGTCGTTTGTGCCGATACGGAAGAAGAGGCAAACCGACTAGCGACGAGTACAGATTTGTTCTTCCTATCTCTTGGCCGCGGCGCGCTGCTGCCCTCATTCCCTTCCGTTGAAACGGCTATGAATTATCCGTATACAGAAGCTGATTTGGCCCTAATACGTGGTCGCCAACACAAGCGTATTGTGGGTACTCCACAGCAAGTAAAAGCGGAGATTCTCAAGCTGAACGAGGCGTATAAAGCTGATGAGTTTATGGTCGTATCCCCGATTCATGATGTGGATGCGCGCATTCATTCATATCGTTTGTTAGCCAAGGCATTTGAGCTGCAAGGGTAAATGTTAGCGTAAAGTATGGCCGTATGGAAATAGGCTCAATCTTGTAAATCAGAAGCAGCACACCGATAAACGGTGGCTGCTTTTTTCTATGAGTATCGTATCCTTACTTCCGTTTCATTGGCGTTCAGCCTTTGTCATGAATACATAATTTTGGATAATAAAAGGAAGAATAGGGGTGAGGGTGGTGAAGTTTCGTTGCTATTTTCAAACTGGTTCGGAGGGAAGAAGTATCGTTCGGTTCCAGAGCAAATTAATCAGCCGCCTAGCGACTCGATAAGTGCTTCGTTGGCGCAAAATATTACCTATTTACATAGTCAGTTCAGTCAAACTCCCGATCTGGTTGTGCGGCATTTTATCATCAAAGAGTCTGGGGACCAAGCTGCGCTAGTCTACTTGGTTGGACTCATAGATAAAAACGCAATCAATAATAATGTCCTTCGGCCTCTTCAATTTGAAACGGGAAGCGGCGATTCGGAATATGGCTTTACGATAAATGTAGGTCAAATCGATCCGTTGAAATCTTGGCACCAAATTGAATCTGCCATTTTGCATGGCAGCAGTATTCTCTTTATTGGCGGACGAACGGAAGTCTACGCCTTAGGAACGCAAGGGTGGCCGCAGCGGGCAATTGAAGATCCACAGATTGAGACTTCTTTAAAAGGAGCACATCAAGGCTTTGTTGAAACAGGAAGCCAAAATATTGCTTTAATCCGTCGCTATATTCAAAATCGTGAATTGAAAATGAAAGAGCTGATCGTTGGACGAAGAGGGAACAGTTTAGTTACTATCTTATATTTAGCAGATGTCGCGAATCCTGAGATGCTGAAAGAACTGGAAGATAGGATTCAGCAGCTTGATGTCGATGTCATCCTTAACACAGGTGAGTTGGCAGAGAGGATCGAGGACAATCCGTATTCCCCATTCCCGCAATTTATAACGACGGAAAGACCAGATGCTGCAGCTTCACAAATATTGCAAGGAAGATTCGCTGTTGTCGTCGATCGCTCGCCCAGCGTGTTGATCGCACCAGTGTCATTTATATCTTTTTTTCAGAACATCGACGATTACAGTACACGCTGGTCGATTGCTACTTTTATACGGCTGCTGCGGATATTGGCGTTTTTCGTCGCTATATTTTTGCCGGCATTCTACATTGCCGTCATTTCCTATAATTTCGAGATCATTCCTGTTAAATTACTGCTCACGATTGGCGAGTTCAGAGGAAGAGTGCCCTTTCCGCCATTTGTAGAAGCGATCCTCATGGAGGTAACTTTAGAAATGATGCGTGAGGCAGGTGTGCGCCTGCCAGCTCCAGTCGGGCAAACCGTTGGCATTGTTGGGGGGATTGTCATTGGGCAAGCGATCGTACAGGCAGGACTCATCAGTAATATCATGGTGATTGTCGTTGCCTTTACGGCTATTGCATCGTTCATCCTGCCCAATTATGATATGGTCGCAGCCGTTCGGCTTATCCGCTTCGGCATGATGATAGCTGCCTCCATGTTCGGCATTGTTGGCATCATTATTGGTTTGATGACAATGATCGGACATCTGATTGCTCTCGAATCGCTTGGAACCCCGTACAATACCCCTTTCGCGCCGGTTCGTTTTGCCGATTGGAAAGATACGTTCATTCGTTTACCGTTGTGGATAATGGGCAAGCGACCTCTAGGCACAAGAGCGACCCAATCGAAGAGGCAAGGAACAAATCGTCCAAAAGGTGATGGGAAATGAAGAAATATGCTTACAATGAGATCACCTCTATGCAATATATTTTTCTTAATAGCGGCATACAAGTGAGTGTATTCTTTTTGGCAATGCCGCGAAAATTAGCCGAGAAGGCAGGCACGGATGGCTGGATCGCACTTATCATCGGCTGGGCTATTACGGTTGTGGCAAGCTTGATTGTTATTCAGGTGATGAAAAAGCACCCCGAAGGAACATTATTTGATCTAATAGCACGATATTTGGGCAAATGGGCAGGCAGGGTGGCTGCCATCTTTTTTGCCCTTTATCTCTTTTACTACGCTTATACTGGGCTCGTTGAGGCGGTATTGCTCACGAAGGCATGGCTTTTGCCGCAAACTTCGGCATCTACCGTCATGCTATTATTGCTCATTCCCACTTATGTGATTGCACGTAATGGACTTCGCGTCTTGGGCAGATATGCGGAACTTGTTTTTATGATCTCTTTGTGGATACCATTTGTATATTTATTTCCGCTCAAGGACGCCCACTGGCTCAATATGGTTCCCTTATTAAAGGAAGGATGGAAGCCTGTATTCTCAGCGGTACCTACAACGTTCTTTTCTTATATCGGATTTGCTACCACGTTTATTTTGTATCCTTTTTTGAAGAACAAACAAAAAGCTTCTAGCGCTATCATGATCTCCGATACACTGACGATGCTTGGATATTTGTTCATTACGGTTATCTGTTTTGTCTATTACAGCCCGGATGAAATTCAGAAGTACAACGAACCTGTGGTTAATATCTTAGAAGCCATTGAATTTAATTTTGTAGAACGGATGGAAGTGCTGTTTATCGCGTTTTTTTTGCTTATTTTTTCAATGGCGTGGATACCCGCGATATACATGGGCGTTTTTTGTACAAGCTGGCTGCTCGGAAAGCAGGATCACCGCAATCATTTGCGGATATTGTGGTTGTTCACTGCTGTGAGCACGTTTTTCTTCATACCAACTTTTAATCAGAGAGATCGCATGAATGATTTTCTCATTCAGATTGGTTTTGGAATCGAATATATTTTTCCCGGTTGTTTACTCGTATATTTATGGATGCATGATCGTTTTCAGTGGGGGAAGCGCTTAGGAACAAGCGGCTCCTTCATCTTATACTCATCGCCACGGTTGTCGTCATCATTGCGAGCTGCAGTGACAAGTTAGATATGGAAGAGGCTACACATGCTTTATTAGTAGGTTTTGATCTCGATAAAGAAAACGAGTTCATTCTATATAGCACATCTCCAGTTTTCAGCAAAAATGTTGAGAAAAAAACGCGTGAACTTAGAGTGAAACCACAGACGAATCGGCAATCAAGAGGAAAACAAGACAGTTATACAGATGGTGTTTTCCAAGGGAGAAGTATTCAAGTCCTACTAGTATCTAAGCGAATATTGCAGCAAGAAAATTGGTTCCAATTAACGGATGTTTGGTTTCGCGATCCGAAAAATCCGTTAACGCCAAGGATCATTGCTTTCGATGGACCTCTCTCTGAAATCATCTACCTGAATCCGAAAGATCAGCCGATGATGCCTTTATTGCTGAGGGAAATGGTAGAAACGAAGAATGCCCGATCGGAAACGGTAAAGACGACTTTACAGGGGTTGCACCAACAACTACGTGAAAAGGGTGTCACTCCTATCATCTCTGAAGTTCGAATGAAAGATAAGCAGATTGCGATGACAGGGACGACATTGTTGGATCATAAAGGGAAATTTGCTGATTCTCTGAACATGCAAGAAACTACTCTACTGCGCATTTTGAAAAAAAATACAAAAAAGAGCGTCAACTTAACAATTCCCATTTCCGGCGAAATGAAGATTGGACCATTCCATACAGATAAATTAAGTTTAAACGCGGATGAAATAAAGGTGAAAATCAAGACCTCTTTCCTCAAGGACAAATTTCAGTTCGATATTCACATTACCATGCGCGTAGGACTATCGGAGCTTTTGTTCCCTTACGACGTACGTAGTCAAGGAAAAGAGTTGGAGAATAAGATTACCGAACAAGTGCAAATGCAATTTGAAAACCTCATCAAGAAAATACAAACGGATAAAATTGATCCGATAGGGCTCGGCCTCTATGCGCAAGCGCATGAATATAGCCATTTCAAGAAAGTGGAAGATCAATGGGGTGAAACGCTGGCCAATGCGGATATTCATGTTTCCGTGAAAACAATCATAGGAGCTATGGGATCAGTGAAGTAACAGCCTTGTATGCATACGATGCAGCTTCTTAATGGAAAGCTCTAGGGGGACAACAAGTGAAAAAATATGCCTTGAATGAAATCACCTTCATGCAGTATATCCTTCTCAACTTCGGAATGGTTGTGAGTATCGGATTTTTGTCGCTGCCGCGAGTATTAGCCGAACAGGCAGGCACGGCAGGCTGGATTGCGCTCATCATCGTTTGGATCATCTCCATAGTGGCGAGTCTAATCGTCATACAAGTGATGAAGAGGTACCCAGACGGTACCGTGTTAGATCTATTGTCGATGTATTTGGGCAAATGGGCAGGCAAAGCGGGGGCTATCCTTTTTGCCATCTATCTCTTTTACTACGGATACACAGGTCTCGTATATACGATATTGATTACAAAGCAATATCTTTTGCAGCATACCCCTGCTTATATCGTTATGCTTCTGCTGCTCATTCCCACTTATGTTATTGTGCGGAACGGACCACGCATATTGGGCAGATATGTGGAAGTGATTATACTCCTATCTCTATGGATCCCCTTCGTTTATTTGATTCCGCTTAAGGACGCTCATTGGCTCCGTCTGCTTCCTGTGCTTAAAGAAGGATGGAAGCCTGTTTTCGCAGCGTTACCTGGCACTTTATATTATCATATAGGTTTTTCAACCACGTTTATTTTGTATCCGTTTCTCAAAAACAAGCGGAAGGCTTCAGCAGGAATCGTTATCTCGTATACACTGACGATGCTCATGTATGTGTTCATTACCGTTACTTGTTTCGTCTATTTCGGTCCAGATGAAATTATCGCATACAACGAACCGACGATCAATGTATTGAAAGCTATCGAGTTTAAGATTATATCACGGATCGAAGTGCTATTTATCGCGTTTTATTTGCTTATCTTTTCATTGTCATGGATACCCACGATGTACATGAGCGTTTTTTGCACAACTTGGCTAATCGGAAAGCAGGATCACCGTAATCATTTGCGGCTACTTTGGCTATTCATCGCTGTGGGCACGTATTTCTTCATGCCTACTTTTTTTCAAAGCGAACGGATGAATACTTTACTTGGTCAGATCGGTTTTGTTGTCGAGTACATAGTTCCTGGTTGTTTACTACTGTATGTATGGATACATGATCGTTTGGGGTGGAGGAAGCACTTATGAACAAGCGGCCGCTGTACGTTTTGATTATTTTCATGATTATTATCGTTATTGTTCCGGGGTGCAGTGACCGGTTGGATATGGAAGATTCCACAAACAACCTCGCTCTTGGCATGGATCTCGATAAAGACAACAACTTGCTTGTATTTTTGAATAGCCCTTCTTACGGTAGAGATATCAAGAAGAAAACATTAGAAGTTGAAGTGAAATCGCTAACGATTCGTCAATCGAGAGAGCAGCAAGATGAATTTGCACCGGGTGTAATTACAGGAAGAAAGGTTCAAGTCATGCTTATCGGGAAACGCATCTTGGAACATGAAGACTGGTTCCGGATACTTGACGTCTTTTTTCGTGATATGAAAAATCCATTAACACCTAGAATCATCGCAGTCGATGGATCTATTTCCGATATTATATATCTACATCCGAAAGATCAGCCGATGTTACCTTTATTGTTGCGGGGGATGGTCGATACGAAGAGCGCTCGATCAGAAACGGCAAAAACAACACTACAGCAGCTGCATTGGCAAATGTATGAGAAGGGGGTTACGCCCTATATGTCCGAAATTCAGTTAGACAAGGCCAAACAGATCAGGCTGGTTGGCATAATGCTGCTTGATCATAAAGGGAAATATAAAACCTCGTTGAATACAGAGGAAACCGGTTTACTTCAAATATTGAATAAAAATGCCAAGAAACCTGTTAGCTTTACACTTCCGATTCCTGGTGAGAAGAAGAGCGGTCCATTCCATACAGACCATTTAAGTATATCGGTTCAAGGAATGAAAACGAAAATAAAAACCTCGTATAAGCAGAACAAGTTTCGGTTCGATATCAACATTAAAATGCCAGCCGGTATTACTGAACTTTTATTCCCTTTTAATGTACGAAAGAATGGAAAAGAGTTAGAGAAAATGATTTCTGAACATATGCAAAAGCAATTCGATAACCTCATCAAAAACATACAGAAGCATCAAATCGACCCAATCGGGCTTGGTCTCTACGCTCGGGCCCACGAATATAGTCAATACAAGAAAGTGGAGGATCATTGGGGAGAAGAGCTGTCGAAGGCGGACATTCACGTTTCCGTTAAGGTGATCATAGGAAGTATGGGGCCCGTGAAGTGACTGGTCTTGGAGCAGGCACCCTTTTTGACAAAAAGTAGAAAAGGTTTTGAAGTAAAAATTTGCGTTTTTTTCTTCGTGCCTTTACACTTAAAACAAAAATGGAGTGGTGAAATGAGTAAAGGTAGAGTTTGGAACAAGGGTAAACGCAACGGAGGTGGCGGACCAGCGGCTGGAACAGGTTATAAGGAAAAGCTCGCGGCCACCATGCAAGCGGAGGGTAAATCGGTCGAGGTTATCGATCTTAAGAATCCGATTAATCAGGTTCAACGTATGAATCGTGAGAACTGGGTTGAGCGACCGGTTCGCGTAAATCGTGAACAACCTAAAAAATAAGGCAGATAAGCCTATCCAGACACTTTATGAGTGCTGGGTGGGCTTATTTATTTGTTGCGGGTCATTTGGGGAGGCGGAACTTAGCCATTGTTAAGAAGGGGAGAAGCACGGCTACACTAAAGAAGTTCGACGAGTTCGACAGCGAATGGCAATTCGTACTCGGCTCGAGTGAGATTGTGGATACAAAATACAGGCATAACAGCTGGGAAGTGATTGTGTTTTCTTGGTATTTGGTCTTCCGGTTGATCTGGGGAATGAGGGGGAGGAAATTGTTGTACGGCGTACAACAATTTCTATCATTTCGACTGAGTTAAGGTGAAGATGTTGTATTTTGTACAAAAATATAGCTGTGTTTCCTGCTAAAAAGCTACTTTCGGCTGGAATTGTTGTATTTTGTGCAACAATCGCTAGGAAAACGTGGATTCGCTAGGGAAATGTTGTATGAAGTGCAACAACACCCATACTCTCACTTTAGCTCTCTACAAAGGCAAGTGTATTCCGTTTATCCTTTTTGAGTAGCTTAATCACTCCAAACTCACTTTAGAAATCTGCCCCGCTTGATAGTAAGGGTAGTCCATCTTTTGTTGAACTTGCTGTGCGAAATCTGAGTCAGTGAGCGATTCAATAACGAATAATCCTAAGTCAATAGAGGCCGAAACGCCGCCACCGGTAAAGAGATTCCCGTCTCTGACGATTCGTTTTTTAACGACTTCGGAACAGTAAGGCGTCAATAACTCATAGGCGGAGGGATTTGTGGTTGCCTTTTTTCCATGTAGGAATCCGGCAGCACCTAGTAACAACGCACCTGTACACACAGAAACTTTGTATGTCACATTACCTGAGGTTTGGAGCCAAGTGATGAAGGCAGCGTCGAATCTAAGGCTTCTCGTTGCAAATCCGCCAGGTACGAACAGGAGATCATAAACCGATAGATCGGGATAGACATGTGTTACCTTGACGGTTAAGCCTCGGTCGTCCGTAATTTCCTCCTTATTGGAGCAGAAATCCCAAGTGACGTTCTCTTTAGCCCCCAAAATGCCCATCCATGTGATAGCTTCAAAGAAGCCAGCAAAGTCTAACGTTGTCATTCCATCGAATAGTACAAATGCGATTTTCATAAACAGCCACCTGACCTTTCAATTGTCATAAAAGCACAAAAAAGCATTTGATTAAGGATCAAATACTTTGCCCAGGCGTCCGGCTGTTTACAATGTGCTCCCTCATGGTTATCCATGTTTACGCCAGTCACACATCGGTTTAATTTCTATAATCTTACAATTTCCCTCACCGAAATTCAATATCTTTTTTCGAGTGACGACAATGACTTAAACCCTTCACGTCCCCATATGAATGGAAGAGGCGTTCGTTGCGCACCTCATAAAGGCCGACAAGCGGGGAGGGAATTACATAGTGAAATCGGTATTTAAGCTTGAAGTAGAGGAAGCGAAGGTCATGATCGCAGCAGGCATACAAGCGGCAATAGAAGCGAATGCAGCCGAAACGATATGTATCGTAGACGATGGCGGGTATCTAATTGCATTAGAAAGAATGAATGGCGCTCGCAATACGAGCCCGGAAATCGCCATAGCTAAGGCGTTTACAGCTAGCGGTCATAGGCGTTCTACGCATTTGTTCAATCAGCCCGGTGGTCCAGCGACTATCCATGGTGAGGCATTTGGTATTCATGCGATGATGCCTGGTAAATTTGCTATTTTCGTCGGGGGGCTTCCGATTGTGGTGAACGGGAGTGTCATTGGCGGAGTTGGTGTAAGTGGAGGGAATGGAGAGGATGACATTGCGGTGGGGGTTGCGGCGTTAAAGGCGCTGCAGTCTTATCTGGGTAATGCGTACGAAGTCATGACAGAGCCTGATATAAAGAAATAGGCGTCATTCAAATAGGAAAGGCCCCAATCCCTCCAATGAAAGAGAGAACGGGGCTTATTTTTAACCCATAAGGCTTCTTACGTACTGAAAAGTTTCGTCAAGCGTATCATCAGCAAGCTGTTCTAAAGAGATATCGATGCCTGGCTTTGCCCGGTACAGCTTCTCCAAGAACGATTTCGTTTGGAAAATACCCTTACCAGATCGTACCTCTTTTAGCTTGTCGTTTTGAATGACAACATCCTTAAGATGGGCGAGGACAATCCGGTCACCGAAAGCAGCAAAGGCCTGATCCAGAAAAACTTCTTGCGATTCAACAGCAGCGGGTGGCAGTAGATTCACTGGATCAAATACAACCCCCAGATTACTGGATGGAACCTCATCCAAAATCCGGACCATTTTATCGCAGCTAGATAATGTGTGAGTGAATACCGGTTCGAGTCCGATGAAGACACCCCAACGTTCCGCTTCCTCTGCCAATTCTTCAATTGTTTGCTTGAGGATCTCCCAACCAATAGCCTCATAACGCTCGGAATCCTGCGAGAGGTACGTCGTTAAGTCAGCTGTTTCCGTCGCAACGATAGAGGTACCAAAGTCTCTGGCAAAACGCAGATGCTCTTTGAAACGGTTAATTTCATGACGCCGCTGCTGCGGATCTGGATGAATCGGGTTGATATAACAGCCAAGCACGCCAATCCGGATACCAGCACGGTGGAAGTGCTCGCCAATGTGGTTGGCAAGAGCAGGGCTGAGCCTGCCGAGGCTGGTGTCAAAATCACTGATTGCTTTGCTGAGTGCCAGTTGAACGAAGTCAATGCCTCGTCCGCTTAGCTTCTCTGTTAATTGCTTCAATGGAAGATGTCCGACGGTATGGGCTAATGTACCAATTCCCATCTATCTAGCCATCCATCCGCCGTCCACGCATAGTACGTGTCCGTTCATATAATCCGATGCATTCGATGACAAGAAAACAACAGGACCTTTCAAATCCTCTGGTGAGCCCCAACGGCCTGCCGGAATCCGATCTGTAATGGATTGTGTGCGTTTCTCATCTTTGAGGATAGGAGCTGTATTATTGGTCGTCATGTAACCAGGAGCGATGGCATTGATCTGGATACCTTTCCCGGCCCACTCGTTCGCTAATGCTTTGGTAACACCAGCAATAGCATGTTTACTCGCTGTGTAGCCAGGAACATTAATGCCTCCTTGGTAAGTCAGCATGGAAGCGATGTTCACGATCTTGCCGCTGCCGCGCTCAATCATGTGACGGCCAATCAGCTGGCACAAGAAGAAGGCAGAGTTCAAGTTCAGATCAATGACATCGTGCCAATCTTGACGTGCATGGTCAACAGCTGGCGTACGTCGGATGATTCCGGCATTATTCACGAGAATATCGATGCCGCCGTAGATGCCGATGGCTTTGTTTACCACATCATCAAGGATGTCTTCGTTGCTAAGATCAGCTGCAATCAGCTCGGCTTTTCCGCCAAGTGCTCGGATGGCTTCTACCGTTTGAACGCTTTCGGAAGAGGATACAGCAATGACGTTCGCGCCTGCTTCAGCAAGGCCGATTGCCATCGCTTGACCAAGACCGCCGGAAGCGCCGGTTACGAAGGCTGTTTTGCCTGTTAAATTAAAAAGTGTCATGAAGGATACTCCTTTTCACTATTGAGTTACGATCTGGATGCCAGCATCACGGTACTGCTTGGCAATATCAGCAGGTAGAGCACTGTCTGTTAGAATCATAGCCACCTCGGACAACGAAGCGAATGTTCGTAAGGCACACTGGCCGAATTTGTAATGATCGGCAACGCCATAAACCGTTGCGCTGGATCGAATCAATGCACGTTTATAATCGGCATGATCACTCGTGTAAATGGTAAAGCCGTGCTGTAAATGAACTCCAGTGGCAGAAATGAACGATTTCTGAATGTTGAGCTTATTCACATATTCCACGGCTTCAGGACCTGCGAGCATGTTGCGCAGACGGTAGCCGCCTGGAACAACCAAGCGGATTTCTTCCTTATGCAAGAGCTCAGAGATAATAAATAAATCGTTCGTTACAACAGTAAGCGGCTGATTCTCCAGCCGCCTAGCAATTTCAAGTGTTGTACTGCCGCCATCGAGGGCAATAATATCTCTTGGTTGAATGTATCGCAGAGCAATCGTCGCGATTTCGGATTTCTGATCGGCATGCTTAATGATCGGTTCTTTCGTTGAAAGAATGCCAAGCTGATCACTTTGAGCGAGCACCGCGCCGCCATGAATGCGGACAAGCAGCCCTTTTTCTTCGAGTTTAGCCAAATCTTCGCGAATCGTTTTACCTGTAACGTCCAGCCGTTCACTAAGCTCGTTAACGGTTACTTCTTTCTGTGCCAGTAGTATTTCCATAATAGTTTCATATCTGCGTAAAGGGTTCATCGGTTCTCATCCGTTTCTAAATAGAGGTTACCGACTATTTTAAATCTTTCATGGCCACGGCGTCCATATCATCAAACATTTGATTTTCGCCAGCCATGCCCCAAATGAAGGTGTAATTGTTCGTGCCAACACCGCTATGAATGGACCAGCTTGGGGAGATGACAGCTTGCTCATTGCGCATAACTACGTGACGTGTTTGCTGCGGTTCGCCCATCATGTGGAACACTACTGCATCTTCTGGCATGTCAAAGTAGAAATAAACTTCGGAACGACGATTGTGTGTATGAGAAGGCATCGTGTTCCACATGTTGCCTGGCTTCAGAAGCGTCATACCCATTACGAGTTGACAGCTTTTTACGCCGCCAGTGTGGATGTATTTGTAAATCGTGCGCTCATTGGATGTATTGATGCTGCCTAAGTGAGTAGGAGTAGCTTCACTGATGGCGACTTTCACTGTTGGATATGTTTGGTGAGCTGGCGTGGAATTAAAGTAGAATTTCGCTGGCTCAGCAGCGTTATCACTAGCAAACGTAATATCCTTCGCGCCAAGACCAATATAAATGCAATCTTTGGAATCCATGTTGTAAACCGTTCCATCAACGGTGATCGTGCCTCTGCCGCCTACATTAATAATACCGATCTCGCGGCGCTCTAAGAAATAATCAGCAGCCATTTCTTTCTTGTCAGCTTGTAATTGAAGTGCGCCTGTAATAGGAAGCACGCCACCAATGATGAAACGGTCAACGTGGGAGTACACTAATTTAATATCATTAGGTGAGAACAAAGAATTAATTTGAAATTCAGCTTGCAGGCGTTCAGTGTCAAATTGCTTAACTTCATTCGGGTGTGATGCGTAGCGGATATCCATCGGTTAATCTCTCCTCAAAATTGGTTTAATTATGTTGATATGTGTTCATATAGGTTTAATTTACTCCATTAATAGGGTTTAGGCAAGGGTTTTTGGACCTATATTTCAAAAGTTTCAGTTAGGGTGGATAAAGTCTGAGCAATAAGTAAACAACAAACAAACGAGACTGTTTTACACTTAGGAGGTTATCACATGGATAAAAATCATTATTTCGATCACGTATGTAACGACACGATTCCCACTCTTCCTGAGGAAGAGGCCACAACACCAACAGATATGCTGAGTGAGGCTGTTGAGGAAATCATGGATAATGTGAAAAAGGTGTTCTCGACCAGCGAACCTGATGATCGGGATTAGGAGTGGAATAGCTTCTTCCGAGGATGGGAGAGCGCTGCAAAGGACCTTGTTGTCTACATGTGTAGATAACAAGGTCCTTTTTTCATTCGGGGTTAGGGGTAAGTCGACGATGCTTACCTTATTTAGGATAGTTTGCAACGAATATTTGCTAGGCTAAGTGAGATTTTGGATATGCACAATATCTCGGTAAGTAACTATTCCTCACAGCTGGTAGGCATAACTCCAAAATCTGATTTTAGAGTCATTCAGCTTTCGCGAGAGTAGATGGGCAATCGTGGTTACCATTGTTGTATATTCTACAACAATTCACACGCCAAAAGGCTATTTGGCAACTTGAAGTTGCAGTTTGTACAACAATTCTGTCCATTTGTTGCGAAATGGCCTATATAGGGCCAAATTGTTGTACATAATGCAACAACGAAGGGAAAGAGGCGAGATTTAGGCAGCAATTGCTGCACTTTTTGCAACATCACTATCATAAAACCGCGAATATGGATTCATTCCTTCATTCATCTAGCAACCTCAACCCAGTATATATGACGATTGATCCCGATTTAAGACACCTCAATGTAGAGCTAGATCAGACGAATGAATCGACGGTCTCATTTTTAGTTTGATTCATTCTCCATTGGATCGGGGTCATGCCTGTAATGCGTTTAAACACGGTGGCAAAATGTTGACTGGACGCGTAACCCAATTCATTGGCAATCTTTGTTACCGTATCTGTGCCTTCAACAAGCAGTCCGCAGGCATTTTTAATTCGTGCGCGTTCAATAAATACCATTGGCGGGAGCCCTGTGTATTCCTGGAAGGTGCGGAAGAAGTGGGAGGGACTGATCCGGACAAAATCAGCCATTTCTTCGATGGTGGGGCGCCATTGCGGCTCTTCCGCGATCCGGCCTATCAGTGCATCCAATTGACGCAATAGATCGTCTGCGAGAGAAACCATTTGTTGACTAGGCTGAAGAATTCGAAGCAGCATCCCTAGCAGCGCTTGGCGGGTAGAGGAGGTTCGTAATGGACTGTTGGAATTTATCGCATTTCGCAACTGTCTAATGTCGTCAACGGCTTGCAGACCAGTATGCGTAACTCTGGGCAGTGCCTCTAGTGCATGTCTGAAGCATTCACTCTCGTCTTGCGGCAAGCGCAACCAATCATCCGAAAGTGGTGGTGTGACGATGAACCACCAGAATCGACTGGGCTCAATCACGTTGAAGCCCCCGCGATGAACCTCGCCAGGACTTGTGTGAAACACGTCACCTGCTTTTGTCTCATAGACGTGCCCACCCAGCTCCCAGCTGGCTTTGCCCCGTTCAACCAAAACGAATTCGTATCCGTCATGCTTATGATAGGGAAGGGGCAATGCCGACCTAATCTCATCGAAGCCGAAAAGGAGCAGCTCCGGAACTCCTAGTATGCGATTTTCCTTATTGATGTCGTAAGTCCAGCGTGGACCTTGTTTCGTAGGCATGGGGAGAGACCTCCTCTACATTCGGGTGTTTTCATTTGTCTTATGTGTTTCTCATACTACTTTATAGCTCTGTGAACGTCAATCAACCAGGGATTAAGTATGATGAAAGCAAGACGTATAAGGAGGAATTTATGATGACTTCGCAAGCAGAGAGAACATACAAAATTACGGCTCAGGATAAGGATACATTCAATCGCGATGGTTACTGGATATCTCCGAAGCTGCTGGACGATGATCAAATCGAGCGGTTGCGACTTGCGCATGAGCGGGTTTGGGCTGGCGATTACGATGGCGATGGGCTCCCAATGAACCATTACCGTGCGAACTCGAACCCCGATTCGCTCCGCAAGCTAGATAATGGATGGTGGATCAATGACGAGATCCGAAAAACCGTCACGGATCCGTTAATCGGTGAGTTTACAGCCGATTTGCTGGAGACCGATGAAATTCGGCTGTGGCACGATCAAGTTATTTATAAACCAGGTGTCGGTGACAAGGAGACGCAGTCCGGCAACGTGGGCTGGCATCAGGATTACGGCTACTGGCAATGCTCCAACAATCCGAATATGGTAACCGTTTGGATCGCGCTGCAGGACACGGATCTAACCAACGGCGGGATGATGACCATTCTTGGCTCTCACAAGTGGGGATTGATACCTGATAGCAACACGTTCTTCGATCCGAACATGGAGGAGCTTAGGAACAAATATGCGGCAGGCCGCGAATGGGTCGAAGAGCCCTGCATTTTGAAGGCAGGTCAGGCAAGCTTTCATCACGCTCTTACGTTCCATGGCTCGGGAGCTAACAAGACGAATGAGCCGCGTATGTCTGTCGTCGCGCATCTGATGCCGGGCGGCACCAGCTACCGCGCAGGCGTGCAGCGTCATGACAATTCCCGTCTGTTAGGACCGCGCCCTTATCACGGTCAAGCTTTTGCAAATGAGTATTTTCCGGTTTTGTTTAAACGATAATTAAGGTGCAAAATCCCTTCCACACGAAGGGATTTTCTTTTTACCTACAGGCGGTTACAATTGCCTTAATGATGACACAGCTTTTCTGGAGATGAAGCACATGGCGAATCCGTTGGAACATCTTAGTTTTAATCATATCGATTCCGCTACGGTCGGTACGATTGTATATCCGCCGGGCGGCAAGTATGGTCCTCGCATCCAACAAGATATTCAGCTGGTTCTATTACATACTGGTTCTATGGAAGTGACCATTGATGGAGTCCTCTTCCGACTGGAGCCCGGCAATGTGGCACTTCTGAAGCCAGGGCACATTGAGCATTTTACATTTGCAGATGAACAGGACAGCTGGCATCGTTGGGTGGCGATAAGCGTCCAACTATTATCTGTGGATGAAGTAAAAGCATTGGAGCAGGTTCCGTTTAGTCTCCCAATCTCAGAACACTTGAACCGAATAACAGACCTTATGCTATCGATCCGATCCGAGCATGCGGATACAGGTCCTGTCATGCGAAGTCTCGGCCTCACAGCGATTCAATTGTTTCTAACCGAACTGTCCAAAGCGCAGCTGCAGCAAGACATTCATCCATCTGTTTTACGTGCGAAAGCTTATATTCATCAAGAGTTCAAGGAAGGACTCGATTTGACGATGATTGCCGCGCATGCGGGAGTTTCAGATGAGCATTTGGTCCGACTTTTCCGTAAATACGAGCAAACGACGCCGATTAAATATGTATGGCACTATCGTGTACTGCGTGCTATTGAGTTACTAGCCCATACGGGTTTATCGATATCGGAAATTGCTCAGCGAAGCGGGTTCCAAACCAGTTACCACTTCGCGCGATTGGTGAAGCAGCAAACAGGTAAAACCCCTTCAGAAATAAGGACTTCATCTTGGGGGAAAGGAGATTCCCATGCAGAATAGCGGCAGCCTTTTTCACGCCTTTTTGACCGAGCATCACTGCCTTCCTCAGGTGATGGCGTATTATTTTAAACAATGGCAAGGCTTCAATATGCCCTTTCATCGCCATGATGCGGTAGAAATAATGTATACCATACAAGGTTACTGTGACATTGAAATCCAAACACTGCCTACACAAACAGAGAGTGTTAGTCTCAAAAAGGGAGAGTTCATTATTATGGACGCTAATGTCTCCCATCGATTGATCGTTGACGAGGCTGCTCCCTGTAGAATGCTAAATGTAGAGTTCCGCTTTACCCAGCAAAAGGGTGTGTTCCCATCTATTCATCAACTGGCCGCAGAAGACAAGCTTTTAGCTACTTTACTGGAGGTCAAATCGCCTTATTTGGTACTGCGCGACCCCGATGAGGTTTACCACATTATGAAAAGCTTGGTGCTTGAACTGGATAAAGCTGCTGCCAAAAGTGAAACGATGGTTCAATTGCTCATCGCTCAACTGCTCATTCGAATTGCACGTCTTAGGCAAGAAGCAGCAAGCAGCGGCATGGCGCAAAGTGAGTGGTATGTGAAACAGAGCATGGATTATTTGCACCAGAACTATGACCGCGACATTCAAGTGAAGGATATTGCTGGAGTCGTAAATTTACACCCTGGGTATTTACAGCGGATTTTCAAATCTTTAACGGGGCAAACCCTTATGGCTTATTTAACCGTGATTCGAATGGAAAAAGCCAAAATGCTGCTGCTGGAAACCGATGTGCCGATTTCAGAAATATGCGATTATATCGGGGTTGGGAGCCGACAGTATTTTCATATGCTTTTCAAAGACTATACTGATTTAACCCCTACGGAATATCGTAAATCAATGGATACTTCAAAGTGGGAATATCCAGAAAAAAGTTGGGATTTTTGACAAATCATCTCCCATGAAGTTAGGAATTTGATAACGTTTTCTCTTTCGCGCTTGATACAATGTGAATTGTAGATTAAACGATAGAGAGGACGATAGATATGTCATTTAAGGTGGCTTTTATTGGAGCAGGGAGTATTGGATTTACACGCGGATTACTTCGAGATTTGTTAGCCGTATCTGAATTTCACGATATTCAAGTCGCTTTTACAGACATTAATCAACATAATTTAGATATGGTTACCGAGCTGTGCCAAAGGGATATTCGAGAAAATGGATTGAAAATAGAGATTCAAGCTACTACAGATCGTAGAGAAGCTTTGAAAGATGCGAAGTATGTCTTATGTACGATTCGTGTGGGAGGTCTGGAGGCTTTTGCCACCGATGTGGATATTCCGCTGAAATACGGTGTTGACCAATGTGTGGGCGACACGCTATGTGCAGGCGGCATAATGTATGGTCAGCGCGGCATTTCGGAAATGCTTCGCATTTGCCAAGATATTCGGGAAGTAGCTGCGCCTGACGTGCTGCTGTTAAATTATGCGAATCCGATGGCCATGCTGACTTGGGCTTGCAACAAGTATGGCGGTGTGCGGACGATCGGTCTCTGTCACGGTGTTCAGCATGGGCATAAACAAATCGCGGAAGTATACGGCTTGGAGAAAAAAGAAGTAGACATTATTTGCGCAGGCATCAATCATCAAACGTGGTATGTACAGATCCGTCACAACGGTCAAGATTTGACAGGCGGTCTGCTTGAAGCCTTCGAGAACCATCCGGAGTTCACACGTACGGAGAAAGTGCGTATCGACATGCTGCGCCGCTTTGGCTACTATAGTACAGAATCCAATGGACATCTAAGCGAGTATGTGCCTTGGTACCGAAAGCGTGCTAGTGAAATCCAAGATTGGATTGACATGGGCAGCTGGATTAATGGAGAAACAGGCGGTTATCTGCGTGTTTGCACGGAGGGACGCAACTGGTTCGAAACGGAGTTTCCGAACTGGATGAAGGATAAGGCATTTGTTTACGATGCCGAGAAACGCAGTGAAGAGCATGGCTCTTATATTATTGAAGGTCTTGAGACAGGACGCGTCTATCGCGGACATTTCAACTTAGTCAATAACGGTGTCATCTCGAATCTGCCTGATGATGCGATTATCGAAGCACCAGGCTATGTAGATCGCAACGGCATCTCGATGCCGCATGTTGGGGACCTGCCGCTTGGACCAGCAGCAGTATGCAATGTGAGTATTTCCGTGCAGCGGCTTGCGGTGGAAGCGGCTGTACATGGCGATGATAAGCTGCTTCGTCAAGCGTTTATGATGGATCCGCTCGTAGGAGCTGTCTGCAATCCCAAAGAAATTTGGCAAATGGTCGATGAAATGTTGGTCGCTCAGGAGGCATGGCTGCCTCAGTATGGCGCGGCTATTACAGAAGCAAAGCAACGTCTCGCAGCTGGGAACCTCGTTCCTACGCGCAGCTACGAAGGTGCAGCTCGTTTGAAAGTGAAAACGGTGGAAGAAATGCAGCAGGATCGTGAAGCTGCGAATAAAAATGCAGGGGAAGCGGACAAAGGGAAGGATCGTGCAGCTGTTAACTCTTAATGTTCGTTTGGATTCAAGTATGTTCATTTAGGTGCTTCTCAGATATAATTAAAAAGTAAGTGAAGGACCGCTTGCGGTCCTTTTATTTGTAGATAAGAAAGTATAAGTTTTATACTTTTGCTTCGCATCTACCTTGACAAACGCGCTCGTCCCTGAAGGACGACGAAGTCGTTTATCCTTGTTTCGTTAGATCGTTTAATTATGAAAGGGGAAAGTCAGATGTCTAATATTGGCGTATGGGAAGCAGCCGAGCCAGGCGTTCAGCGCTGTATTCTAAAAGCTGAGGTTGGTTTAATGATGATGGAGGTTCATTTCGAGCCAGGAGCCATTGGTTACCAACACAGCCATGTGCATGAACAAATGTCCTATTGCTTAAAAGGAAAAATTGAGTTTACTATAGATGGTGTTGTGACCGTTATCGAGCAAGGCCAGACGGTCTACATACCAAGTAACGCCAAGCATGGTGTTACAGCATTAGAAGAATCCGCATTGTTAGATGTCTTCACACCGATTCGCGAAGATCTTGTCAAACGGTAACCAGTTGCGCTTGCAGCTGGTTTTTCTTTCCTAAGATTTGAATGCGTTTACAAATTCGGCGGAATGGAGGCTGAACATGAGTAGAAGAGGTCGTAAAGCTTGGATATGGTTCTACAGAAGCTTGTTTTTGCGTGATCGTCCATTGACAGTGAAATTGCTCGTCTATTCGGCTATGCTGGTTGTCATTCCGCTGCTTGTGGTTGGGCTTATTTCTTTTCAGAAATCATCCGAAGTGCTTCGCGAGGAAGCCAATTTGAGCAACAAGCAAATCATTGAGCAAGTCAAGCTGCATATTGAATACTATATTCGAGATTTCGAGATCGACTCGATTCGCATGCAGAATCATCCTTCGATGCAGCAGTTTCTTAGGATGACAAGCGAACAGGAAGTGAAAAATTCAGGCATCCGCGAGCCCATGATGCAGCTATTGAACGATACCGCTTACTCTCGATCAGACATCTCTCGGATCATGCTTGTTATGGAAAACCAGACGGTCTTGGATACAAGCATGAACAAAAATGTGACCCCGGCGCTGCAATTAATACAGGAGCCATGGTTTGCCAGTGTACCTTCCAACAGTGATATTATGTTGATCATAAGACCGCCTTCTCAGCGCTATGAGCTGGAATATGTGTCTGTTCTCTCCATCGTGAAGCGCTTAGTGAGTCCCAATACATTAGAGCCGGTTGCAACGCTAATTATGGAGGTCAACTTTAAACGGATTCAAGAGATTGCTGAACGGGTTACAATTGGCCGAACAGGGTATTTATCTATTCTCGACTCATACGGGCGTTATATTTATTCACCTGAGTATAAGGAAATAGGTCATTTGGCGGATTGGGATCAATTAAAATGGATTTTACAGCAGGAAAGCGGATCTTACCAAGCGCAAACAGGAGATAAGCCTTTCTACACCTTCAGCCTGTCATCCTATTTAAATTGGCGGTTGGTGACGACAATCCCTGAAGAAGAATTGACACGTGGAACCGAGTATATTCGGCGAACGATTTGGTGGACGGTCCTTGCCACATTATTAATTGCCTATTTGATTGGGATTGGTTTTGCTACGAGTATCGTTCGACCTGTGAGGGCGCTGCAATTTTTCATGAAAAGAGTGAAAGAGGGCGACTTTCTGGCTCGCGTGGATATCGAATCCAAGGATGAGATTGGGCAGCTAACGAACGATTTTAATAAAATGGTAGAAAAGCTCCAGGTACTGCTCGATGAAATTTACTACTCACAACTCCGAGAGAAGGATCTTCAGCTGCGCCAAAAAGAGACAGAACTGAAAGTGCTGCAATCGCAGGTTAATCCGCACTTTCTCATGAACGCTTTAGAAACGGTGCGTGGGATGGCACTGGAAAAGGATATGACCGACATCTCTGTGCTAGTTGCTTCTCTTGCTCGTCTACTGCGTTACAATTTGAATCATGCTGGGGCAACGATCTCCTTGCAGCAGGAAATCCAGATATGTGATATGTATTTACGGATTCAGAAATATCGGTTTGACGATAAACTCACCTATGAATTCCAGATCCCTGAATGGGCAGAAGGACAAATTATTGCGAAGTTCGCTTTACAGCCTTTGGTTGAAAATTGTGTCATTCATGGCATTGAAACGAGTGCACAGCCTGTTCATATTGTCATTTCAGCTGCTCAAATAAATGATCATCAATTTGTTGTTAAGATTCAGGATAGCGGTGTTGGCATTCCGGCAGCCAAACTCCGTGCCTTACAGCTCGATTTGCTGCAAAAGGACATGGTTACGGCGGTATCACAGATCGGCATCGTCAACGTGCATCGGCGTATCTCTTATCTGTTTGGTGACGCCTATGGTCTGGAGCTTGAAAGTGCAGAGGCAGGAACTCTGGTGAGAATCAAGCTGCCGCTGAAGCCTCACGGAGAGGAAGGGAGGTAGTGGGTCATGTATAAAGTCATTCTCGTGGACGATGAAAGATGGGTTCGTGTCGTGCTTCGGAAAGCCGTGGAACAAACAAAGCTTCCTTTCGAAATCGTGCAGGAATGCGCGAATGGTTTGGAGGCTATAGATGCGCTGCAGAAGCACGAAGCTGATTTGGTTATTTCGGATGTAAAGATGCCGATCATGGACGGCATTGCTTTAGCGGAGCAAATGACACAAGTATCAGCCAATTTAATCTTAGTGAGCGGATATGATGATTTTCAGTTAGCGCAGCAAGCAATACGATTTGGGGTGAAGGACTATCTGCTTAAACCTGTGGAAATGGAGGCAATGGCAGATTGTTTGGGCCGATGGATGCAAGACCGGACGACGAAGTCAGCGAGGCACTTGGCGGATTCCCCGCTAATCGGAACGGACGAATTGTCAGCCATTGAACAAGTGCAGCAGTTTATCGGTTCGAACTTATCCAGAGACATCACCTTAACCGATGCTGCAGCTTTGGTCCATTTGAACCCCAGTTACTTAAGCCAGCTCTTTAAGCAGCAAACGGGAGGCAAGTTCGTCGATTATGTCATTGAAATGCGCATGGAAGAAGCGAAGAAGCTGCTGATAAAAACGTCTTTACGTGTCTCTGAGATCGCGGAACGACTTGGTTATGGGGATATTTCTTACTTCAGCAGTACGTTCAAAAAGCTGACAGGCTGCTCCCCGTTGGAATATAGGAAATGTGGCGGAAGGCTAGATGAAGCCAAATGAAGTCAAATGAAAAGGACACCTGAGGGGGTGATTGCAACCCTTAGAATGTCCTTTTTTTACTTTGTTTTGTAGTGCTATTGTCTAGCTTTCTCAATCGCTTCTAATGTTTCTTTATAGTCGTTGCGATATTTCTCGATAACTGGTTTTACAGCATCTTGCCATGGCTTAAGATCAGATACGTCCGTAATCGTAACTCCCGCCGCTTTCACTTTGGCTTCGGAATCCTTTTCGAATTTATCCCATTCTGCTTTTTGCGTTTTGACGGATTCTAAGGCAGCCTTTTTAATAAGCGCTTTATCATCAGCAGACAGCTTATCCCATGCTACTTTTGAAATCAAAAGAACTTCAGGCACCCGTTGGTGCTGGTCAAGAATGAGATTTTTGGCTTGTTGAAAATGGTTGGAAGAGAAGTAGCTCGGATAGTTATTCTCAGCGGCATCGATGACACCTGTTTGCAAAGCATTGAAGACATCTCCATAAGGCATTGGGGTTGCATTTGCGCCAAGTGCGTTCATGAGATCAATGTTGACCTTGTTTTGAATAACACGTATTTTGAGTCCTTTCAGATCAGCGATGCTTTTAATCGGCTTCTTGGAATAGAAATGACGAGCGCCTGAGCTGTAATACGCCAGTCCTTTCATACGTGATGACTCTAAGCTATCGAGCAGCTTCGTTCCTTGCTCGCTTTCTAGGAACTTCCATTGGTGATTATCGTTATCGAAAATGTAGGGTAAGCTGAAGACCTCATACTGCTTGTTGAATCCGCCAAGTGCTCCTGTACTAACACGAGTGAATTCAATAGCGCCGAGCTGCACTTGCTCGATGACGGCCTTCTCCTCACCGAGCTGGGAGGCAGGGAACACATCGATTTTGATGCGCCCATCCGATGCTTGATTGACGAGTTCGGCGAATTTCTTATCGCCTAGTGTCGTTGGGTAGTCTGCTGGGTGTGTTTCAGCCAGACGGAAATTTAATTTAGGACCATCGGCTTTCTTCGCTGCTGCTGCAGGGCTCGCGGCTCCAGGAGTCGTTGTTGAAGCGCTATTCGTCGGTGTGCTGCCGCCACCGCAAGCCGCAAGCAAGAGACTTGTACCAATCACTGTACTTAGAGCTGTGATATATTTTCTTTTCATTTTCATATCGAATATTCACCCTTTTTATCGTAGTAGTTGAGTTATTTCCTTATTTCATTAAGTTAGGAAGCCACATGACGAGACCCGGTATATAGGTAAGTATCATGAGCACAACGCACATGACATAAAAGAATGGCATCATGGCTTTGGTGCCTTCAGAAATCGAAATATTTCCAATAGCAGAGCCAACGAAGAGGACGGTTCCGACAGGCGGTGTCAGCAGTCCAATACCTAAGTTTAACATCATAATAATGCCGAAGTGAACAGGATCCATGCCAAGCGCTGTCACAACTGGGAGTAAAATAGGCGTCATGATTAAGATGAGTGGAGCCATATCCATCGGCGCGCCCAATAAGAGCAGAAGGACGTTGATGATCAGCAAAATGACAATGGGGTTGTCTGTGATGCCCAGCATCCAATCCGTTAGCATGCCGGGAACTTTGAGAAAGGCTAAAACCCAACTGAAGGTAGCTGAGGCAGCAATCAGGAAGAGCACCATGGCTACGGTTCGGAATGTACGTTGGAGAATAATCCACATCCGGCTTATGGGAATATCTCGATACACTAGAAAGGTAAGAATAAAAGCGTATAGACAAGCTAATGCGCCGCTTTCTGTAGCTGTAAACCATCCCGTGAATATACCGCCTAAAATGATGACGGCTGTTAGAAGGGAAAGCAGGCCATCGCGTACAATCTTCGGAATTTCTCGCACTGGTACAGCTTCACTCTTCGTATAACCGCGCTTGATGGCGATGATATAACTCGTGATCATAAGCGAAACACATAGGATCAAGCCCGGGACAATGCCCGCTAGGAAAAGCGACGCGATAGAGATTCCACCGCCGGCGGCTAGGGAATACAGGACGAGGTTGTGGCTTGGCGGCACAACCACGCCTTGAATGGCGGCAGAGACCGTAACGCCAACTGCATAATCGGTGTCATAGCCCTTTTTCTTCATCATCGGAATCATGACAGAGCCGATGGAGGAGACGTCAGCGATGGCTGATCCGGAGATGTTCCCGAAGAACATACAGGCGACGCAGTTGACCATGGCTAAGCCTCCGCGTATGCCTCCAACGAGAACTTGAGCGAGGTTGATGAGACGCAGTGCCATCTGACCTTCACTCATAATTTGCCCGGCAAGAATAAAGAATGGAATGGTCAGGAGGGAGTAAGAGTTCATCCCCTGAATCATCGTTTGACCCACGGTTGCCAGTGGGACTTTCAAGTAAAGTAAGGTGAGCAATGATGAGCCTGCTAAAGCCAATGAGATCGGAAAGCGGAGGACGATCAGACCAACAAAGGTGACGCAAAGTATGAGAATAGCTATGGTCGGATCCATTATTCGGGGCCTCCTTCTTTTATATTGTGATGCCGCTTCGTCTCGATACCAAACAACTGCAAGAGCGCATAGGCACAGGTCATGACGCCGGTTATCGGCATGATGACATATAGTGTGCTGTTAGGCAGGCCCGTGGCCGGTAATTCTGATTCATTCATGATGACGGTGAAGTCCCATCCAAAATACACAAGATAGGCACCAAAAGCGAGAATAACAACCTCGATGACTTTATCAAGAACTTTATTGATGGAGGCTGGAAGCTTGTGGGTGAAGGAATCGATGCCCAAATGTAGCTTCTCACGAAAGCCAATCGCAATGCCCATGAAGGAAAACCAGACTAGAAGCAGCATGGTCACTTCCTCCGACCAGAAAAATACGAAGTTAAACAGCTTGCGGGTCATAACTTGTGCGGTGACGATGATGATCATACTAAGCAAGCCGATGAGGGCGGCAGACTCAATAAATGAATCGATACCGAGAGCAATTTTTCGAAGTATTCTCATCGTAAAGCGGACCTCCTCTCTCTATATTTGTAAGTGCTTTCATTTGTGTGCCTTAAGTATAGCGCTCCTTTCTACCCACAGGTATGCCATTGTTTTTAGTTTTTTTTGTAGTTTTTTTAGATATTTGGTTGGAATGGAACAAATAATGAGCAGGTGTCGGAGGACAACCTGCTCATTAAGACGAGCTTCGGCTCGCGGAGCTCTCGCTGAAAGCGCGGTTTTCGCGCTTATTTGTTCGTGTGCTCCACATTAAGCGCGGTTTCCGCGCTTTCACAGGGCGGACGCGCGGGTCAGTCTGCTGAGAAGCCGATTTTCGGCTTCTCAGGCTCTACCGAAGAGCTCCTGCTCGTGGAGCTCTCGCTGAAAGCGCGGAAACCGCGCTTATTTGTTCGAGCGCTCCACATTAAGCGCGGTTTTCGCGCTTTCACAGGGCGGACGCGCGGGTCAGTCTGTCGAGAAGCCGATTTTCGGCTTCTCAGGCTCTACCGACGTAGCAATTGTAGTAGTAATTGTAATTTTTACAACAATTCGCACACCTAAAGGCTACTTTGCAGCATAAAGTTGTAGGTTCGTACAACAATTCGAGCCCATTTGCTGCAAATCGCCTGTATCTGGCCAAATTGTTGTACATAATACAACAGTGAAGGGTGAGAGGCGGGATCTAAGCTGAAATTGTTGCACATTTTACAACATCACTCTGCCGAGAATAGGGATTCATTCATCTGGGAACCTCCAGTGGGCATAAAGTAATGCTCTAAGTGTTAACGTTTCCTCCATACCTTAAATGAATCGCATACCCATATAGACAGCAACAGCCCACATCATACAAGCAGAAACCTTGTTTAATTTGGTAATGAATTGGCCTTTAGGATCGCGCTTGCCCACTAGGCGTCCTGCGAACGCTAAACCGAAAAACCAGAGCCAGGAGACTAAAATAACGCAGACAGTGAACACCCATTTTTCTCCGCCAACATATTGTAAGGAATTTGTACCGATAACTCCAATCGTATCCAGTATAGCGTGGGGATTCATTAATGACACGGATGCTGAAAACAGGATTTGTTTTTTTGGATCATTTTCCCGTTGTGATGTCATCGAACCAGGTTTACTCCTCCAGAGTACCCACCCCATGTATATGAGGAAAAAGAATCCAAATCCATAGAGCGCTGCTTGAAGCCAAGTGAAGGTTAATACGACGAAAGAAACGCCTAAGACTGCCAATAAAATAAGGATCGTGTCACAAACCGACGCCGTGAGGATGACAGGCAGTGCTTTAAGGTAAGAGGGCCCACGGGCACCTTGGTTGAATACGAAAACATTTTGTACCCCTACAGGCAGAATGAGCCCAAAACCTAAAATAAGCCCATGTAAAACAGTTTCCAGCAAAACGATCTCTCCCATCTATAAGACTATTCTTCACTAGTATAGAGCAAATCAATCGGATGTCTCCCTCCAAATGGATGGCTTATCACCCAACCAAATGTTATATTTGAGCTAGTTAGGAGAGGATCACAGCATGGAATGGAAACCGGACTTATCGTCGGAAACCCCTTTATATAGTCAGATTAAAGATTTTATTAAAAATAAAATATCGCTAGGCGAATGGGCGGTTGGGACCAAAATTCCCTCACAGCGTGCGCTGGCTGAACGCTTTGACGTCAATCGAAGTACGGTTGTTACCGCGCTGAGCGATTTGATTGCCGAGGGGTTATTGGAAGGCAACACCAGAGGAGGGACTAGAGTCATCAATAACTCTTGGAACCTTTTAGCTGCTTCGCCTCCCCCTGACTGGAGCTCTTATGTGCAAGCCGGCACTTATTATCCAAACCAGCCTGCCATACAGCATATTAATCGTGCGGAATTTCAAGATGGCATTATCCGTTTGGGGACTGGAGAGCTTTCACCGGAGCTGCTTCCTTCTGAAGAAATGAAGAAGATTTTTGAAAATAGTTCATTAAATCCTTTCTCATTGGGCTATGAAGAACCTAAAGGAAATCAGTATTTGCGGGAACAGATAGCTGCTTACTTGCAAGGAATTGGCGTTCAAACTTCGCCTTCCAATATCCTTATTGTATCTGGCTCGCTCCAAGCGTTACAGCTCATATCCATCGGACTACTGCAGCGAGGTTCTTCCATCCTTTTGGAAAAGCCATCCTATCTGTATTCGGTCCATGTGTTTCAATCTAGTGCAATTAAGCTGGTTGGTCTACCTATGGATGAGGAAGGCATTCAGACGAATCAGATTAGCCGATATAAAGAAGGCTATAACGCTTCGCTGCTTTATACCATTCCTACTTTTCATAATCCTACCAGTACGCTGATGTCAGAGCCAAGACGTCAAGAGCTGATGAGAATCTGCGCGGATGAGGGACTTCCAATCATTGAGGACGATGCCTATAGGGAGCTTTGGTTTGAAACTCCACCACCGCCGCCTTTAAAGTCAAGGGATCCCAATGCACTGGTCCTCTATTTGGGGAGTTTGTCGAAGACCTTAAGTCCAGGACTCAGAATTGGTTGGGTGGTTGCCCCAGAACCGGTTATTGATCGATTGGCTGATATTAAAATGCAGAACGATTACGGCTCGAGTTCGGTCTCCCAATGGGCAGCAGCCGAATGGCTTGGCAGAGGCTTATATCAAGAGCATCTTGTCTATGTTAGAGAACAACTTAAACGAAGACGGGATCTAGCTGTTCAGTTGTTGAAGTCCAATTTTACAGAGATTGCTTCATGGTCAGTGCCGGCAGGCGGTTTCTACATTTGGGTTCGCCTCATCGTGGATGTGCCCATGCAGATGCTGTTTGAGCGTGCTTTGAAGGCAGGGATTTTGCTGAACCCCGGTTCGATTTATGATAGAAATGCGGGAAGTTACTTGCGTATTTCCTATGCCTATGCCAAGCTTCATGAGCTTGAATGGGGGATTGAGTATTTGGCGGAGATGATTAAAGAGTTAGTTGGGGTCAGTAAAAAATAAATGAATTCTGAGGTGATCGGGTGTCTATTAAAGGTTTGAATCATTTATTATTTTCTGTTTCTAATTTAGAGAATTCGATTTCGTTTTATCAAGATGTTTTTGATGCAAAGCTGTTAGTTAAAGGAAGAAGTACGGCCTATTTTGATCTGAATGGCATGTGGATTGCCCTGAATGTAGAACAAAATATTCCGCGTAATGAAATAAACCATTCCTACACACACATTGCTTTTTCAATTGAAGAAGCCGACTTTGATAATCTGTATGAGAAACTAAAGAAATTGCATGTTAACATCCTTTCAGGTCGTCCAAGAGATGAGAAAGATAAGAGGTCTATTTACTTCACTGACCCAGACGGTCATAAGTTCGAATTTCATACAGGTACTTTACAGGACAGACTAGATTATTATAAACAGGAAAAAAATCATATGGAGTTTAACGTGGAGTAAGTATTTCTAATTTTTTTGCCTCCGGATCGTTCAAATGATCAGATAGCGCACTTACGTTCCCCTAATTTGATTTCTAGCGTAGATTCCCCAAATTAACGAATCGACGTTCCGCTAAACCAAAGGTCGGGTGATATTCCTTGACCAATTTCAATAAAAGAGGACTGCCCTCAAGTAGACTTTTTCTACTTTTGGGACAGCCCATTGTTCTTTTTCACTCCATATAGTCATGTAATTAAGAAAGGTTCTGAATGATTGGTGATTAATGGTTGTCCTTCTTTATAATACAAATGAGGGGATAGCAGGATAAAAAAGATATGAACATCGCCAAAGCCATGCTCACTTAAAATCGTATAGAGTTCTTTAACAATGCTATCATGCAATTCCTGATCTCTTGGGAACATATATATTTCTAATGATAGGGGAGAGTTATTTAATTGTTCCACAAGAAGAAGTTCGATTTTTATTTTTTCTTGCACAACGCCCGTTAACTTCGAAAATTGTTGGATGATGGTGCTTGAAATCGAAGCAATGAAATCCTTTTGAAAACCTTTAAATCTGAGAAAAGGCATATGGGTTCCTTCTTTGCAAAATGGTTAGCGAATTTACTTATTTTAATAAAAAATGAACGTAAAAACAAATCCTATATTTAGATGAAACCATTCTCATAGTTAGATAAGTACCTAATCTGGACGATTTATCTTATAATGAGATCGATCGTACTACAATTTGACTATTGTGGGGGCAAAGATAATGAGCAGCTTACCAAAACAATTCGTTCAAAGATTAAGAGACGTCCATAAGGTGAAAGCCGAAGAATGGTTGAGAGATTTTGACAGGCTTATTTATGATTGCGAAAAGCGTTGGCAAATGAAAATGATGCCCCCGTTTGATTTATCTTTTAATTTTGTGGCTCCTGCTATACGGAAAGACGGAACTGAAGTTGTGATAAAACTCGTCATTCCAGGTGATGAATTTGTAGCTGAAGTCGCAGCCCTTAAACTTTTTAATGGGAATGGCATTGTTAAAATCATTGATATAGATATCGCAAAAGGGATTCTTATTCTTGAACGATTAATTCCTGGGCAAACATTAGCCTCATTAGAAAATGAGGAGGAAGCTGCACATATTGCCTCACAAGTAATGAAGAAATTATGGATTCCTGCACCTTCTAACTTATCTAGCATTCCAACAACTAGGCATATGGAAGAGAAATTAATCAATACTTATAAGAGAAATACAGAAGGTCTAGGTCCTATAACAAAAGAAATACTGCAAGAAGCAGTGGACACTTATAGATCAATGAACGCTATGCCGGATAAACCATTTTTACTTCATGGCGATTTACATCATTACAATATTTTAATGGCGGCTAGGGAACCTTGGTTAGCGATTGATCCTAAAGGGTTGATTGGAGACAGAGAATACGACGTCATTCAGTATTTACTAAATAAATTGCCTAATGGAGATTCAACACAGGTCATTGAAAAGCGTATTGATATATTTGTAAAAGAGTTGAATTTAGACAAAAAAAGAATCTTATCGTGGGGCTTTGCACATTCTGTTCTAGCAACCTGTTGGACAGTTCAGGAGGATGGTAGGTATAGCGAGCCTTTTTTTGATGCCATCCATGTATGTAAGAGGTTGAAGTAGATATTGCGAAGACTCATATTTAAAAAATTAAAAAATGGCTCTCCCTCGGGTCTGTTAAGACTATAGGGAGAGCCATTCTTATTACCATTTGAGCTTTAGTCGTTAGAAAGTTTGAGAACCTCCAGCAGCTTGAAGAACAAGCTGAGCAGAATGGCAACTATGGTGGCCAGTGCCATACCTTTTAGTTCAAAATGTCCCAATTTCAGTGTTGCCCCGCTAAGGCCAATAACAAGAACAACGGTTGTAAGAATCAGATTGACCGGTTTGGAATAATCGACCTTGGTTTCCACCAGCATGCGGATCCCTGAGGCAGCGATGATACCGAACAGCAGCAAGGAAACGCCGCCCATGACCGGAGTAGGAATGGTTTGAATCAAGGCTGAGATTTTCCCGACAAAGGAGAGCACAATCGCCAGGATCGCTGCTCCTCCGATAACCCACACCGAATATACGCGGCTAATCGCCATCACACCGATATTTTCACCGTAAGTTGTATTAGGCGTTGAGCCTACTAAGGAGGAAAGCATCGTAGAGATGCCATTTCCGAGTAAGGATCTACTTAGTCCAGGGTCTTTGGATAAATCTTTGCCTACCATATTCCCGGTAACAATCAAGTGGCCAATATGCTCAGCTATGACAACTAAAGCCGCAGGAGCGATGATTAAAATACTCGCCAGATCGAATGTGGGACTGTAAAATGTAGGGAGTCTGAACCACTGAGCAGCTCCTAATGTTTCGCTAATATGCACCAAACCAAGCAGTGCTGCAAGTACGTAACCGACAACGATGGCTACCAAAATCGGGATGACCTTCAATAGTCCACGAAAGACAATGGAACCTACTACGCCTACCAAAAACGTAATAATAGAGACTGTTATAACGATAGGATCGGGAACCCAGGCTTCTTTTAAATTAGCCGGCGGAATAATGCCTGCCATAGTGGCGGCTGTAGGTACTAACTCTAAACCGATAACGGATACGATCGCTCCCATCGCAGCAGGTGGAAATACGACGTCAATCCAGCTTGTCCCCACGACACGAATCAACAACGCTATGATTGTAAAAATCAATCCGACAACCAGAAATCCGCCTAACGCCGAACTATATCCTTTGGAAGCGATGACGAGGAAAACAGGAGAGAGGAAGGCGAAGCTTGACCCCAAAAAAGCGGGGATCTTTCCTTTTGTGATGAAAATATAAAGCAAGGTGCCTATTCCGTTCATCAACAGAATAGTAGCTGGATCGACATGAAACAAAATAGGAACCAGCACGGTGGAGCCAAACATTGCAAATAAATGCTGTAAACTAAGGGGAATACTTTCGCCTATGGAGGGGCGTTCATCTACTTGAATAATACGAGACACGGTTGGAACTCCCTTCTTAAACTTATCGTACGATATCTTACCATAATTCGAATGAAAAAAAGAAATAATTATCAAAAAATTCTATAAGACTATTTAAGGGCATGCCATCTTGTTCATGCTGTCTTTACTTTGTTCCTTCCAGATTATACAATAATCGCACAATCATAAGCTTATGGAGCCTTCACATGTTAAACTATTCCAAGAAAAAATTCCGCTTGAATCCGCCTCAAGTTATGGCGATCGGATTTCTAGTAATCATCCTAATTGGTGCCGTATTACTATGGCTGCCTATCTCCTATGTTGACGTAGGGAGATTAACATTTATTGACGCCTTATTTATGGCGACTTCCGCTACTTGTGTTACTGGGCTGTCCGTGATTAATACAGGAGCACATTTATCGACCTTTGGGGAGATTGTTCTTATTTTGCTAGTCCAAATTGGCGGTCTCGGCTTCATGACGATGTCCACACTAATTGCGCTCGTACTCCGCCGCCGTATTTCTTTTCAGGAGCGTCTCATCTTACAGGAAGCGATGAACCACGATTCAACGGAAGGTATAGTCCGTCTTATCCGTAAGGTGTTGATCTATGCGCTATATATTGAACTGGCAGGCGCGCTGTTATTCGCAATTCGCTGGTCATTTGAAATGCCAATCGGCCAAGCGATATACTTTGGCATTTTTCATAGCATCTCGATATTCAACAACGCGGGGTTCGATCTGTTTGGCGGTTTACCTAATAGATTGGGAAGTCTAATGCATTATGTAGAGGACCCGTACATTAATATTGTTTCAATGCTGCTTATCATTTTAGGCGGAATCGGATTTATCGTTATCTCTGACTTGCTTACATACCCTAAGAATAAAAAACTAACGCTGCACAGTAAGGTTGTCCTAACCGCTTCCGCTGCTCTGATATTAGTAGGCACACTGGTCATCTTTGTGTTTGAGTACTCAAATTCCCTCACACTGCAGCCGTTGTCCACCATAGGCAAAACGCTCAGCGCGATGCTGCAATCCGTGTCATCACGTTCAGCGGGTGTGAACACGGTCGAAATTGCCTCGATGAGGCAAGCTACGCAGTTTTTTATTGTTATCATGATGTTTATCGGAGCCGCGCCAGGTTCTTCCGGTGGGGGGATAAAGGTGACTACCTTCGTAATCCTCGTCGGAGCGGTTTACGCAATGATTCGAGGCAGGGAAGAAATTGTACTATTCCACCGAAGAATTTCGAAGGATCGGATTTATAAAGCTATTACATTTACTTTGCTCTCCTTTATCTTAATCGTACTTTCGACAATGATCCTTTCGATCACCGAGAATTTCCATTTCTTAGGTATTTTGTTCGAAGTTACTTCGGCGTATGCTACCGCAGGAATGTCGGTTGGATTAACGTCGCAGCTCTCGGGATTTGGTAAGGTGTTTATCATCATTTTAATGTTTGTCGGACGTCTTGGTCCCGTCACATTGGCATATACCATGTCTCCATTGCCGAAAAAAGAAACTTATCGTTACCCGGAGGGGAAGATCACGATCGGCTGACAGAAGAGCCTGTACGACTCCTCATTTTTAACGAATTTCTACCTCTTTATCATTCTCCACACGCAGAAAACCTTGATATGACAAGGTTTTTTTTGTTTTTGAAGGAAAGTATGAGAAAAATATAAGTCGGCGGAAATCGTTTTGTTTACGGATGTTGGAAGCACTTTTAATATAAAAAGGGAAGCTAACGCGCTTACAAGTAAATACCCAAAGCGTAACTGCAAATAAAAGGGAGGAGGGCATATGACAAGCAAGCTGTTCCGAAGAAGTGAAAACGCTCACATTTTGAGAGAGAAAGTTATCTCTGAAAACTCTAAGGAGGTTTTGTAATGCTAAACAGCAAGTATCGTGTTTTCATGCTCATGATGATCATATTAATCACTTTGACAAGTTGGGGCGGAGTATTCGTTTCGGCTGAGGGCAACCGACTTTCACAGAAAACTTACGGGACCCCGGAAGAGCTTCTGATTCCGAATAATTATACAGTTGCGGTATTCAATGGCACTGTAGGCCGAGAAGACGGGCATTATGTGCTTTATGCGACGAGCAAAGGGAAGCCGGGACATCTCAATGTCATTGATCTGGAGGATTATAAGCTGTTGCGAAGCATTCCAATTGGCCCTTCGGAGAGTTCCTGGGCGCATACGGTTGCCCCTGACGGAACTTTATACCTAGCAGCTGATGGTGGCGGGGCCAGGCTTTGGAGCTACTCGCCGGTGACACATACGCCAACACAGGTGGCTCAGATCGATGGGCAATCCGTACCGAACAGTATTACAACGGATGAGCAGGGACGTGTCTATGTGGGGACATATCCCGGTGGTAAGGTATATCAGTATGACCCTGTCTCCAAAATGACCAAGGATTACGGCCGAGTCATCGGCGCATTGGATCAAGAATATGTACGTTCTATCGCTTACCAAGGCGGGAACGTCTATGCGGGAACCGCACATAAGCAAATCGTCAGGGTGAATTTGGCAACGGGTGTGAAAACGAATATTGCCGCTTCCCTCAGCGTCAAGAACGATACGGTGTATGATTTGGACACCATTGATGACCGTTATTTGTTTGCCCGTTATACGGACGGCAGTGGAGTGCCAGGAGAAGCCTACATCTACGATACGCAGACAGAAGCTTGGATGGATGTCCAATTGGAGAATGTAACGGGATTGCATGCCACGGACTCACTAGACGGAAAACTGTACTATATGTCCGATAAAAAGCTGAAGACCTTCGATCTTGCGACGCATGAAGTCGCGTTGACTGGAATGGAATATGCTTCAGGCTTGCGCGGTGCGGATTGGGTGGAGATTCCGAATAACCCTGAGCTGCCCGGTAAAACACTGGTGACAGTACGTTATGACGGCGGCGTAACGTTGATGAATATCGAAACAAAGCAGGTTTATCTCAAACCACCTGTCATACCAGGACTTCCTGGGGTTGTGAACCGACTCCAGAGCGTCTCAGAAACACAGCTAATCACGACAGGCTCGCAGGCTCGGTCATCACTTGTCAATCTGACGGATAACACAGCCAAGGCCTTCAGCATCGGTCAAGCGGATAGTGTTTACCCTATAGGAAACAAAGTATATATGGGGGTTTACCCGGAAGGCGCCCTTTATGAAAACAACTTGGCGGTAGAGCCGAGCGATACAAACCCGAAACGCTTAGCTGTATTAGGGGAAGATCAGGAGCGGCTTGTCAATATCACAGGCGGTCAGGGCAAGTTGTTTATTTCCACGATATCCGGATATGGTACGTTAGGCGGTTCTTTAACGGTACATGATCCGGCAACGGGGGAAACGAAAGTGCACCGCAACGTTGTTCAGAATCAAAGCGTACTCAGTACAGCTTACCTTAATGGCAAAATATATGGATCTACCACGATCCGGAACGGCCTTGGCTCCGAACCGACGGAAGAGGAAGCGAAAATCTTCGTTTGGGATGTCGATAAGGAGCAAAAAATCGCTGAATTCCCACTCCGGGTTCCCGGTTTGACGAAACCAATCTTCATCGGCGATCTGGCTGTCGGACCGGATGGCTTGATCTGGGGAGCCTCTTATGAATACATTTTTGCCATAGATCCGAATACGTACAACGTTGTAAAAAGTAAGAAAATCTATCCGAGTCTGAATTTCAGCCAATGGGCTCATCATCCGCTTCGCTGGTCGGAAGACGGACTGCTCTACGTCCTTTTTAATAACAAACTGACTGTTATCGATCCGCAAACGCTGGAGTTCCGCACGTTGGCGGACACTTCAAGATTTGATCTGGGAGTGGATGGGAACTTATACCTTACCGATCAGGCGACCAATACGATTTTGTACCGAATGAAGGTTGATGGGGAAATCGTGGAGGAGCCACCGGGCATCCCAGTTCCTGTCCGCAACGCCGGATTGGAAGATAATTTGATCAATGGCGTCATTCCCGGATGGACTTCTTTGTTCGCGACAGGAACAGATTACCGGTTTGAAATCAGCGGTGATCGCAGCTTCTCCGGCTCCAAAAGCCTGAAGATCACGGATAAACTCCGGACAGCTTCCGTCGCCGTACAAAGCGACAAGATTCCGGTCAAACCTGGTGAAGAATACCAAGCAGGTGTCAATCTGTATATTGAGTCAGGTCAACCGGGATTCATGTTCCGCTTCTTTGACAAGAACAACGCGACGATCTCCACGCTCGAAATCCATCTGGACGAATCCAGATTGGCCCAATGGCAGAAGGTGACACTCAAAGGAAAGGCCCCAGCCAATGCAGCCTACGCTAGTCTAATCGCTGTAACGAGCCGATATAATATTTCATCAGCGTATTATGATGATTTTTTTATAAGCGTCAAAGATTCAGTCCCGCCGATCTCAGTCGCAAGCATCAATCCGTCTCCGAACGAGAGCGGTTGGATTAACAAGGATGCTGCTGTAACAATTGAAGCAAATCGTGCTTACTCCATCTCCTATTCCGCTATGGGGGCACAGCCGATTGATCAAACGACCGTAAAGGGAGTATCACTTCAATTCCCGATTTCTGTTGAAGGGGTTACGAGTGTAACGTATGCCGCTACGAACTTCTCGGGTATTAAAGAGATTCCTCGAACGATGGATATTCGGATCGACAAAACGGCGCCAGTTATTGAATTCTCGGGCGAACGTTCGTATACTGTACAACAAGCGGTCTATATCGGCTGCACAGCTGCAGACGCTTTATCCGGACTGATTACGAATTCGTGTTCATCTTCACTAGTTAGGCAACCTGCCTATACGTTTGAACCTGGAAGCCACGATATTACAGTGTCGGCCACAGACTTGGCAGGAAACACCAGTACCGCCACATTTACGTTTCAGGTTTCTGTGACCTATGATGGGGTGTGCGAACTCATTCGTCAATTCATGGCGGACGATCAGGGGATTGCAAATGGGCTTTGCAGCAAGCTTCTGAATGCGCAGGAAGCAGAGAAGCGAGGAAATCTAAAGGCCAAGGAAGGCATGCTCCACGCTTTCCTTAACCAAGTGGACGCCCAAAGCGGCAAGAAAATTACGACAGAACAAGCGCAAATTCTTAAAAAGTTGACAGGTTATTTGTAACCCTATTGGAGGATAACAATGGATATAACCGTGATGACGTTTAACCTGCGGGTTAATGTCAAGCAGGATGGAGACAATGCATGGCCGAACCGTGTCCATGAAGCGGCTGAGGCCATACAAAAAGCAGGGGCAGTGATTGTTTGCACGCAGGAAGGAACCCACGCTATGCTGCAGGATCTGCAGGCACAGCTACCGGATTATGCTTGGCTTGGTGATGGCCGTCAAGGAGGAAACGAAGACGAGCATTGTGCTATCTTCTATCATCGTGGCTTGCTGAAGCCAGTCGAGAGCGGGAACTTCGGTCTATCCGAATATCCCGAACGACTCGGTTACTTGAGCTGGAACACGGGCTGTCCGCGAATATGCACTTGGGTACGGCTGAGGCAGCAAGACGGACAGGAGTTGTACGTGTTCAATACTCACTTGGATCATATGAGTGAGGAAGCTAGAACGAACGGCATTCAGCTTATTGTAGAACGAATCCGCTCCATGAACGGCCTAGACGGGATTCCGGCAATTTTGATGGGTGATTTTAACTGCGGCCCAAGCAGCGATGTAATCGAAATTCTGACACAAGCGGGGCTTTGTGACGCTTATGGCATGGACGAAAATGTAGGCTGTACCTGGCATGATTTTAAAGGCGGCGACACGGGAGAGCCGATAGATTACATTTTCGTGACGCCCGAAATTCAAGTGAATTCAATCAACGTCGATAGAAACATGTACAACGGTCGCTATCCGTCGGACCATTATCCAGTTGTGGCGAGTGTGCGATTGTAGCTTAGAACAAGTATTAATCGCAACTTCAAATGAAATAAGGCAAAGGGAAAGAACTCTGATGTTATCCATCAGCGATGTTTTGGGCCAGCGAGGAATCTCAGTGGATTTCTGGTCAACCATTCGTAGTAACGAGGATTTGTGTAAAAAAATAAACATCATCAAGGAGCTGCCGTGGCGGCTCTTTTTTGATTATTAGACAAGAGTCTATAGGAAAGCTGCGACTTCCCTAGCATCAACCATATTATGGTAAAATAGTATAGGGAATTTTATTAGAAGAGGAGAGTGTTTGAATTGATATTTTCAAAAAATAATTTTTATGGAATATATGCAGTAATATTAGCGGTAGTATCTATTTTCACACAAGAAATAGTCACTTTTATTATGCTTGGATTCATTTTCATGGCTTTGTTGAATATTAACACTACGCTGCAAAAGATACTTGAAAAATCAACTAAAAACTAAGGAGAACTTTATATGCCAAGGAACAAAAACATTGAACCTAATCATATGAAAATTGACGACGAGCAGAAATCTGACCTTCCGAAGTTAAGCAGTCCAGCACGTCGAGCACTCTCTAGTGCAGGCTACATCCGACTAGAGCAGTTTAGCAAGCTCACCGAGGCCGAGATCTTGAAGCTGCATGGTATGGGACCAAAGGCTCTGGAACAGATTCGTCAAGCCCTTGCCGCCAAGGGCCAATCGTTCGCTGATGGCTCTTGACGCGCGAGTGTCAATTCATATGAAGGAATAATTATTTGCGTGTATGTATCTCAGAAGATGATCTGCGGGGACTAGTTCTTCAATGTAGACCAATTCATGGGTATTTTGGACATCTGTTATAGACCAAGTGGAAATATAGCCCATTTGAAATTTATCAACAAGCTGAAGTTGCACTACGTACAACAATTTCCTTGATTTCTGCTTGACAAGTTCAGAATGTTGTAAATTCTACAACAATTTATCCTGTTTACTGGTTTTAAAGCTACTTTAGGCTAAAATTGTTGTATTTTTTGCAACAATCGCGTAGATAATGCGGAATAGCTATCTTATTGTTGTACAAAGTACAACTTTACACGGATGTGGAAGCGAATGTTAAAGCATTACTTCTCTTGAACGTAGCGCTTGCGTTGCATCAACCTTTATAAACACTCTTACAGAGACTTATAAATCTCTGTCTAAAGTGACGGATTCTCCTTGGAGAACATGATGAGCGATAAGTGTCTCGGAAGGAACTTCATCATTGTTAATTTGATTAATTAGTATGTCAGCTAGTTTAGTGCCGATTTCATTCACATTGTAGTCAACTGTTGTTAGTGAGGGATTAATGTATTTCAATACATGAATGTTATCGAAACCCATGAGGCCAATTTGTTCAGGTACTCGGATTTTGCGGGATTTCAACCATTTCAGAACCTCAAGTGCGTACACGTCACTAGAGCATAAGATCGCGCTTTTGCTGTTCGTTTTCTCTATCAATTGTTCCAATTCAGCCAAATAATTTTTCTGTGCGATGACGTTATGCCGCATATCGGAGATCTCATCACATGCCTCGATAAAACCAAGATATCGTTGTTCGGGCACATAAATATTTTCTTTTCCCTTTCGCATAAGAGGCGGACTTAAGTAGATCAAGTGCCGATAGCCTTGACTGGAAAGAAAGGCGACTGAGTCTCTGATCGCTTGCTTGTCGTCGATCCAAACATAAGGAAACGGGCCTGAAAGGCGATTGCCGAATGTTACGATAGGTGTCCGCGAGCGTGTCAAAAGAGTTTCAAATTTTTTGTTGAAATTGGTCGGCAATAGTGCGATTCCGTCAACTCTACGATCTAACAAGTTGTTGATATACTCTAGTTCTAGGTCCTTGTCGCGATTAGAAAGGACAAGATAGACGATATAACCTCGTTTTCTAGCTTCGGCTTCGAATGCGTGGAATAGCTGGGAGAAAATCTGATTATGAATGTCAAACAGCACGATACCTAACGTTTTGGTATGTCCTTTGACAAGACTTTGAGCTAAAAAATGGGGGCGGTAGCCGAGCTCCTCTGCGACCCGCAGTATTTTCACGCGAGTCTCCGGATTAATACCGGGACGGTTGTTTAACGCCCGATCCACCGTTCCCCGTGTAACTCCGCACAGCTCGGCGATTTGTTTACTGGTAATGTTCATGCGGCCTCCGTGAGTATGGGATCTAGTGGTCTAATCGTAGCTTAACAGAGCGAGCTGGTCAATACCCCGTGCTCGTGAACGATATAGGAAAGAGTAGGTATAGGAAAGATGAACTAATTTGTAATAAAAGCGTTTACAAACATAAGGGCATTTGATAAGATAAGTTCGTTCACGTGCACGATTTACGCAATTGGAGCTCACATTGTTAATTTGCCACTCAGATGCAAGAAAAGTGGCGAGGGGGACGCCCCTATCGGTAATAGTATCTTCGGCACAAATTTTTTTAGTCTTTTCCGTGCACGTGCACGGAACTGATCTTCGACCATGATTCAACAACATAGACAGACATCTGGATGCACCGGGTTAGCTGTTCCGGCAGTGCGTCCCACAATCTGCTAAGGATGGTGTCTCGAATATGAAAAAGGCCTGGGTCTTATTACTAACTCTTTCTCTTGGGTGGTCGCTAGTCGCATGCAGCTCGACAGGTAATACTACTGCAAACAAATCAGGCAAAGCCGAACTTACGTTAGTCTGGAGCAAGAATGAAGCATCCGATGAACAACTTACGAATATTTTGGCCGAGTTCAATAAGGTTAACCCCGATATCACAGTGAAGAGGGTCGAAGTGGTCAGTAATGGTTGGGCCGATTATTTTAATAAGATTCAGACAATGATTGCTGGCGGCAAATCGCCTGACGTTATTCGCGTAGCCATCGAAGGCATCCAGATGTTTGCCAAACAGGACCTGCTTCTCCCGCTGGATCCATATATGAAAACAGATCCCGGTGCTTTGGAAAACTATAGTGATCTGCATCCAAAGCTTCAATCGCCTTTCGTTATTGACAATAAAACGTACGGCTTTGTTTGGGACTGGAATAACGTTGTTATGCACTTCAATACCGATCTTCTCAAGCAAGCAGGGCTATCCGTTCCAAATAAAGGCTGGACGAAGGATGACTTTCTCCAGTACGCTCAAAAATTGACCTCTGAGAAGGGTGGCAAGAAAACATTCGGTTTTGCGATTCCAAATTATTATTTTGGAGCATCTGCATGGTTATTTAACAATGATGCGAGTGTTCTGAATGACGATATGACCACAAGTAAATTAGATGATCCAAATGCCATTGAGATGATGCAATTTTTTCAGGACCTAATTTACAAATATAAAGTTGCGCCGGTTCCAGACCCCAAAGATAACCAAATTCAGATGTTGATCAACGGTCAGATTGCCATGATATCAGCAGGCAAATGGCCATTCGGCACCTATGACAAAAATAAATTCACGAACATTGATGTACAGTTTTTGCCGACCTTCAAGACGAACAAAGTTATTTTCGGTTCAGGGGCGTTCCCTGTGCTCAAATCAACCAAATATCCGGAAGCAGCATATAAACTCGCAGCTTTCCTAAGTAGCGTCTACTCGCAGAAAACGACGCTTTCCAACACGTCAATTCCAACCCGCATCTCTGTCATGAACGAAGTATTGCCGAAGACACCAGCTCAGAATTGGAAGGTATATGCAGAAAGCGCCGATATTGCCAAGGCGGTAGAAGCTCCGATGCAATATGGTGAAATCCAGGGAGTATTCGATCGGCATGTATCGGAGATCCTGTCTAACCAGTCCGATGCAGCGACGGCAATGAAGAAAGCCAAACAAGAAATCGATGCCATCCTGAAAAAATGACGCTGACTCGCGGTATGCTGGCGACGGTCCAATAGGATCGCCGCCGGCACCCCGGTTCATGGGAGGGATCAAACGTGGCAGCCAATCGTAAAATGTCCAACATCATTGTCGGGTTCTTATTTCTGTCGCCTGCTTTGCTATTTTTTATTATATTTATCGGCGAACCGGTTGTGGCAACTATTTATCTCAGTTTCACGAAGTACAACGTAATCACGCCAGCCAAATGGATCGGTTTTGACAACATGAAACATTTACTTGTTGATGATCGGTTATGGCTTACCTATGGCAATACGATCAAGTATGTTGCGATTTTAACGCCGATGCACGTTATTCTCGGGCTGCTAATTGCATTAGCGGTTAACCGGAATATAGCCAAAGGGTGGAAATATCTGTACCGTACGATTTTCTATTTCCCGGTATTAGCGACTTCTGCTGCGGTCGCCGTCGCTTGGCAATTCATTTTCAGCAAGGACTTCGGCATTCTGAATTACTTTCTTAGTAAGTTTGGTGTTGACCCGATTCCTTGGATGCAATCGCCTCAGTGGGTTTACCTGGCCGTTGCGATTTATAGTTTTTGGAAATTTATAGGCAATGCATTTCTTTACTATTTGATCGGCCTTCAAAGCATCCCTGAGCCGCTCTATGAAGCAGCCGAAATTGATGGTGCAAGCAAAATGCAGCGATTCTTCTTCATCACACTGCCGATGCTTTCCCCTACCATATTCTTCGTTCTGGTTACTACGCTGATTGGTGCGACGCAAATATTCGATGAACCGTACCTTATCACCGGGGGTGGTCCTGGCGATGCATCGCGTTCGGTGAACATGTATATCTATGAGGTCGCCTTCCAGCATCATGAGATGGGTTATGCATCTACGCTTTCACTCAGTCTGTTCTTGATCATTTTGTGCGTTACAATCTTGCAATTTTCCATAAGCCATAAGTGGGTAAATTACGATCGGGACTAAAAGGGAGTTGATACTTGTGGAGGTTACCAAGCTGCGGGCTGCAGGGACGTCTAGAAGAACCGTGAGGCGAATCAAACTAGAACGCATCATACTGGATGGCGCTTTGCTTGCGTTCTCTTTTCTCATGCTCACCCCTTTCCTTTGGATTTTCTCCACCTCGCTGCGTCTGCCGAAAGATTCGTTCTCATTGCCGCCTGCCATTTTTCCGACAGCGTGGCACATCGGCAACTATGCAGAGGTGTTCGCAAAGGTACCGTTTTCCGATTTTATTTTCAATAGCTTGAAAATTTGCTTGATCATCGTGATTGGGCATATATTCATCTCAAGCTTGGCCGCATTTGCCTTCTCTCGTATTGCTTTTCCAGGACGCAACGTCCTCTTTCTCGTCTTTCTTTCCGGACTTATGATCCCTGGACAGGTAACGATCATTCCTCAGTTCATTCTGATGTCGAAGTTAGGCTTGGTCGACACGCACTTGGCGCTCATTTTGCCGGGGCTTATCAACCCGTTCGGAATATTTATGATTCGGCAAACCATGATGTCCATATCCTATACGTATGACGAAGCTGCTTATATGGACGGTGCTAGCCGATTATGGGTTTTCCTTAAAGTCATCCTTCCCATGTCGTTTCCGGCGATAGCCGTTACCTCGGTAATAAGTTTCATCGCGCATTGGAACGATTTTTTCCGCCCTTTAATTTTTCTGAATTCGTTCGAAAAAATGACGCTGCCGATCGGTATGACGGCATTAACCGGAGCGTTCGGGACGGGGAATTTGTCTTCTATCCTGGCAGGGGTGACATTGTCACTTATCGTTCCGCTGCTCTTTTATATTTTCGGACAAAAATACTTGCTTGATGGCATTACGGCGGGTGGACTTAAACTTTGAGTGCCTGTCAGGATTCATGAAATCAGTTAGTAACTTAAGGAGGCCAAGAAATGAGCAACAATATAGTAAACGAAAAGTTTCGTATGGACAAAGATTTTATGTATACAGGCGCCAAGACGAGTCAAATCTCTTTTCCGCTTGGCGGGATTGGAACGGGAAGTATCGGTCTCGCCGGCAACGGACGGTTGATTGATTGGGAAATTTTCAATCGGCCCAACAAGCTGAGCTTTAACGGATTTTCTTTCTTTGCCGTAAAGGCGGAATGTAAGGGTGAGGTTAAACTGACCAAAGTACTCAATGGGGATATGCAGGCACCGTACACAGGAGAAGGGAAAGGCAAATACGAGGGTTATGGGTACGGACCCAGACGGGAAAACATGGCCGGATTTCCGCACTTTACGAATACATCGTTCCGTGGACAATTCCCGTTCGCAGAGATGAACTTCGACGATGCTGATGACCCAATCACGGTCAAACTGACAGCCTTTAATCCATTCATTCCTCTGAATGATCGGGATTCATCTATTCCTTGTGCCATTTTCGAATATGAGGTGACTAATCGGTCAGCGGATGAGTTGGAGATCAGTGTGGTCGGCAATGTGTCAAATCCGTTTCGTCAGGGAGCTGTCAATGAAGCGGTGGAATTCGGCGGACGAAGTGCCATCCGTATGTCTTCCACACAGTATGAAGCGGACGAAGCGGAATTCGGCGATCTGACGTTGATGACTGACAATGATGACGTCAGCTACCAATCGTATTGGTACCGTGGTGGATGGTTCGATAACTTGACCGTATTCTGGAAGGATTTCCGTCGGCCAGGCCGCTTTCAGGAGCGAAATTACGAAGGACCTCGTGAACTGGATGCGAAAAGGCTGCATGAAAAGCATCAGGATGTTGGCCTGCTGAGCGGGCATAGCACTGTAGCGGCTGGTGGGAAGGCTAAATTCCGCTTCGTTCTTGCCTGGAACTTTCCGAATTGCGTCAACTTCTGGAATCCAGGCAATGGGGATGATAGCGGCCGACTACCTTCTTGGAAAAACTACTACTCGACAGTGTTCCGTGACTCCACCGATACGGCAAATTACATCATGGAACACTATGGCCGATTGAACAAGGAGACGCGGTTGTTCCAAGAGACACTGTTCCGTTCTACACTTCCCGACACTGTGATTGACGCAATTAGCAGCAATATTTCGATCCTAAAATCCCCTACAGTATTGCGTTTGACTGACGGGACACTTTACGGTTTCGAGGGTGTTCATACGAACGAAGGCTCGTGTGAAGGTTCCTGCTCGCATGTATGGAATTACGAGCAGGCGACAGCCTTCTTGTTCCCGGCTCTTGCCCGTTCGATGCGAAACATCGAGTACAAACACGCCCAGTTTGAGAATGGAAAAATGGCGTTCCGCCTCATGCTGCCGGCCGAGCGAACGACTCGTGATAACACGTTCAGGGCGGCAGCCGACGGTCAGATGGGAGGCGTGATTAAGTCCTACAGGGAATGGAAAATTTCAGGCGATACGGAATGGCTGCGCTCGATTTGGCCGAATGTTCGTAAAGCTCTCGAATATGCCTGGGATCCTACAAACGAAGACCAATGGGATGCCGACAAGGACGGTGTCATGGAAGGGCGCCAACATCATACGCTGGACATGGAATTGTTCGGCCCCAATTCTTGGCTAACGAGCATGTACTTGACTGCGTTGAAGGCGGCAGCAGAGATGGCAAAAGCACTCGGTGAACAGGAGATTGCGGCAGAGTACGATGCTCTTTGCGCCAAAGGGTCCGCTTGGACGAATGAGCATCTGTTCAATGGCCGGTACTTCCATCAGTTGGTCGATCTCAAAGATCAATCAGTCCTCGAAAAATATGGTGCGGAAGAAGTGTACTGGAATGACGAGGCAGGAGAGCATAAATACCAGATTGGTGAAGGCTGCGGCATAGATCAAGTACTCGGGCAATGGTTTGCTCATCTTGTCGGTCTCGGTTATGTCCTTGATCCTGTGAAAGTGAAACGAGCGGTCCAATCGATTTATGACAATAATTATATCGAGAATTTACGCGATTTTCCGAATGCCTGCCGCATTTATGGATTAAATGACGAATCTGGCCTGATGATCTGTACTTGGCCTGACGAGAACAGTCCGGTAGTGCCGGTTCCTTATGCAGACGAATGCATGAATGGCTTCGAATATCAAGCTTCTTGCCATATGATTTATGAAGGGTTCGTGATGGAAGGATTGAATGCCGTTAAGTCTATCCGCGACCGATATGATGGAGAGCGCCGCAACCCATGGAACGAATTCGAATGCGGCAGCAATTATGCACGTTCGATGGCTTCCTATGGCCTGCTTCTTGCTCTAAGCGGCTTCGAATATGATATGGTAGGCGGACATATCGGCTTTAGCCCAAGATGGCAAGCAGAAGATTTCCGTTGTTTCTGGAGCTTGAACGATGGTTGGGGCGAGTTTCGCAGCAGCGATGGACAGCTGGAATTAGAGGTAATGATGGGGGAACTAAGGTTGTCCAGCTTTGGAAGTGGACAGTTGGTTGAGCGAGACGTGAAGAGCGTAACGATTGGCGGGAAAAGCGTCTCCTTTGAACAGGCAGAGGGAAATCTGATATGGAAAGAAAAAATAGTTCTTGAACCGCAAACCATACTTGTCCTACAGTTTTAATACACATGTGTCGGAGCTGGCCCTTCATCTTGTTGGGCTTGCTTTGATATTGAATGGAGGCTATGGAACATGGATGCAAACGAAGTAATTGAATCGGTTGTTGGGCAATTACGTAATGTCCCGGGTATCAGGGCAGTCGTGTTGGGCGGATCTCGGGCCCGTGGTACAGAAACACCGGAATCCGACATTGACATTGGACTCTACTATCAGTCTGGGTACCCGATCGACACGGATGCTCTTGATAGATTAGCATCGGCACTAGACGACGAAGGTCGTAGCGGACTAATTACGCGACTAGGCGGATGGGGACCGTGGATTAATGGCGGCGGCTGGTTAAATGTGGGAGGGTATTCATTGGACCTACTCTACCGTGATATTGAGAACGTAACTGGAGTGATCAACGATTGCCGCCAAGGGAGGATCGACATCCATTATCAGCCAGGGCATCCTCATGGATTTTGCACATCCATATACATGGGAGAAGCGGCGTATTGCCGACCACTCTGGGATCCGGATGGCCTTGTCGCTGAAATGAAGACGTTGACAGATCCGTATCCGGATACCCTTAGGCAAGCGACAGTCTCCAAGTTTATGTGGGAAGCTGAATTTTCCGTATCGAATGCCAAAAAAGCATGGAGTCGCAAGGACGTTTCTTATGCGGCAGGTCATCTCTTTCGGACCGTAAGTTGTTTGACTCAAGTATTATTTGCCTGCAATGGAGTTTATCTTCTGAACGAAAAAGGGGCGGTAGCTCAGTGCAGTCGTTTTCAATTGGCTCCAATTGATTTCGAGTCACGCGTTCAGGAAGGCTTTGCCTGTTTGACAGCTGAGCATTCTGATTTGTCCAAGGCAATTAGCCAATTTGACGTGCTCGTCCGTGAAACGGCAGAGATTGCTTTATAAACGAACTTTCATGCAAAAAGTGCAGCTGATTTCTGCTCAAACAAGCTTTCGATAGGCAGAAGCTGCAAAAACTACATCAAGATTAACCGATTCAGGCTAAAAGGCCGGATTTGGCCTGAATTTGATGTATAAAATGCATGATTACTCGCCCGATGAGTCACTTTCAACAAATTTTGATGTACTTTTTACATCTATGCTTGTCGAGAGCCACCCTCACCCCAAACCATACTTCTGGGGATGCCCAAAAGCCGCTTTGGATGTTATGTGTCTCTGCCAAGTATAGAATCGGCATATTAATCCAAACTATGGTTGATGGAGGTGATCAATTTGAAAGACAAGTCCCAATCCAACCATAACGAGCCGACAATTGCACCGGGTATGAACACGCATGATCCACTTGAAAAAAAAGCGACCGAAGAAGATATTGAAAAGGGCGATGCTACTTCAGTGACTCGGTTATACTTGGATCGTACCCCAGAAGACTAAAGTCATTCATAAATCTCCCATTGGCCGAAAATGGCTAACGGGATTTTGTTATATGTAATCCAGATAAAAAACATACAAGCGGAAAGGTTGACTTCTACATGATTAGCAGCCGGTGTAAAAGGAACGGACGAACATGCTGACTAACCCATACATACCGTTTTCCCGCAATTGGCCTTTGCACTTGATGATCTTCGTGTTTGCTGTGTATTGGGGATTCACGGCCATCGCACCCACTGACCGGATACAATGGCTTATGGAGAGCATACTTCCCGTTATGGTCATACTTGTTCTGGTTTTTACTTATAAAGTTTTCCGTTTCTCTAACGTTTCCTATTTACTCATGTTTATTTTTCTTTGCTTACATACTTATGGGGCTCATTATACCTATCAGGGAACACCGTTTGATATGTGGCTGAAGGCCTCGTTTCATATCCAGAGAAGCTACTACGATCGGGTCGTTCATTTCGCATTCGGTTTGTTCTGGGCATATCCATTCCGTGAATTGCTAACCCGGGCCGCCGCACAGCGTGGTTTTTGGTCTTATGCCATTCCCACAGCAGTTGTTTTCAGTTGCAGCGCCTGTTTTGAAATTATAGAGATGGGGACTGCTTTGGTAGCTGGGCAAAAGGGAGTGGATTATCTCGGGCTGCAAGGTGATGTCTTTGATACTCAAAAAGACATGGGACTTGGATTAGCCGGAGCGGTTATTTCAATGGGCATACTTGCATGGTATCTACACAGAAAGCAGCTCAAATAATCACATTGACGCGCCTCGCTTCGCAACTTATGATGGGGATAACCACGATCTGAATGAAAGGAGAGACCCCACTATGATAGCTTTCGCACGACCCCCTTGCTAAGACGTAACCGCTAGTCCAGCGCGAGCGCCCCCTTATTTGATTGAGCCTAATTAGCCAATCAGATTTAGGAGAGGAGCTCCTTCATGGACTACACATCCAATCTTCCCAAACTATATGCGCTCCGCTTCTTTTCCAGCCTTATACCAGCCTACGTCATCGAGAGGCTTTTCTGGGAGGAGCGGGGTATGACCATTCAGATGGTCGTGTATACAGAAATTATTTACGCCCTGACAATCGTCCTTCTGGAGATTCCGACTGGCATTATGGCCGACAATTGGGGCCGAAAAAGGATGCTAGTACTAAGCGCCCTCTTGGCATGCAGTGAGTTTCTGATTCTATTGTATGCGACGGAATTCTGGCACTTTGCCCTGGTCGTTTTCTTGGCGGGCGTGAGTCGATCGGCCAGCAGCGGCTCAGAAAATGCTTTGCTTTACGATTCCTTAAAGCTGCAAGGGAAGGCCTCTTCGTTCGAAAAGCAACTTGGCAGATTGAATGCCTGCGACTTCGTATCCGCGATACTCGCCGCCTTATGCGGAAGCCTCCTCGCTAGTAAATACGACCTTGAGCTGAACTATTGGATATCACTCGGGAGCACTATAATCGCTCTAGTCCTCTCATTGCTATTGATTGAGCCTGCTGCAGAAGACAGCATTTCTATCGAGGAAGTTATTCCTTTCAAGGCATATGTGGCTGTGTCACTGCGCTTTTTCCGAGCGAATCCAAGAGTCACCCTTGTGATGCTTTCAGCCATGGTGTCAGGTGCAGCCATTGGCTATATCGAAGAATTCTGGCAGTTATACGTGAGCAGATTGGGTGTGCCTGTTGTATACTTCGGCATGTTATCCGCCGCGATCATGCTGCTGCAGCTCCCTGGCAATCTGATGGCACACGTGCTGATACGTTGGTTCAGCTATAGAACGCTGATTTTCATTATTATGGTTGTATTCGCTGTCGGCTTCACCTATGTTGCCATTAGTAAGGATTTCATCGGCCTCACAGCGATGCTCATCATCTGCTTGTTCTCTGGCGTGATGGAGCCGATCGCCACCGGATACTTGCATCACCGGATGAATTCCTCCATGCGGGCAACGATCGATTCGTTCCAGTCATTAGGGGAGAATCTCGTGCACACTCTCGCAGGTCTTGGCTTCGGCTACTTTGCTTCAAAGTATGACGTGTTCGGCGGCTATGGCTTTATTGCACTACTGTGCTACGTTTTTCTCGTTTGGTTCATTGGCGCATCCCGTAAAATTGAACAATAGACACTATGCAACACGAGACGGCGGCCTTAATTGGCTGTCGTATTTTTCTGTATAAAAGCTTGGCCGATGAAGTTTATTGACGAGACGATGTTGTCGCGGTAAAGTACAATTGATTGAATGTTAATGGGGAAGGGTGACCGTATGACGAGTAGTGGGAAATTCGCATGGACATGGACGATACGTGAAGAAGATTTAGAGGAATACGTGAGTATGCATCTGGCTCCATGGCCGGAAATTATGGAAGAGCACACGAAAGCCGGGATTAGGGATTACTCGATCTTTCAAAACGGTGCACAATTTTTTTATTGCTTCATGTGCGATGATGTAGAATCTGCTTTCGCCTATTTAGCAGAAAGCGAAGCTTGTAATCGATGGAATGCGATTACTTCGAAGATGGTCGTCGGTTCCTTCGACTTCCGCGAAGCGGTGCCAATCCAACCGATGCGTGAAGTGTTTTATTTGAAATAGATAGAAGAAGAGCCATGGGAAGCAGCTTCCCATGGCTCTTCTTCTATCATGGCATCTCTGATCCCGATGTAACCGGAATCGTAATCTCCACTTCCGTACCCTCGCCGGGTACGCTGTGATACGTCAAATTCGCAGGCTCGCCGAAATAGTGGCGAATGCGCTCGATGACGTTTTTGACGCCGTATCCGCTGCCGCTGATTTTGCTGCGGCTCGTGCCCGTCATGATATCTTCGACCTGATTAGCGCGCATGCCGACACCGTCGTCCTTGATGATCAGGTGAACGTTGTCATTCACCCTTGTGCCACTAATCGTAATCGTACCTTCACGGTGAGTACGTCCAAGAATACCGTGCAGAATCGCATTTTCTACGATGGGCTGCAAAGTAATCTTCGGAATCGCGTTATCTAACAGCTCATCCGGCACATGGATCTGAAAATCAATCTTATTTTCAAATCGTATATTCTGAATCTGCACGTAAAAAGAAACATGCTTTAATTCCTCGCGGAGCGAAATAATATCTTTGCCGCTGCTTAAGCTGACTTTGTAGAAGCGGGCTAGCGCTTTAACGACCTTTTTGATGTCCGTGTTAAGACCGCTGTCAGCCATCCAGTTAATGAGGTCGAGCGTATTATACAGGAAGTGAGGATTGATTTGCGACTGGAGTGCTTTCAGCTCCGCGTTTTTCACTTCTTGTCCTAATCGGTAATGCTCTTTATTCATCGAACTAATTTGTTCAATCATGTAGTTGTAGGTCTGAATCAGCTCTCCAATTTCATCTTTTCCTTGCGTTTGAGCAAGTGCGATTAGATTGCCTTTCTGTACATCACGCAAACGGCTTGTCAATTGTGAAATGCGCCGTGTGACCGAGAAGGAGAGCAGATAGGCTAACAGGTAGGCAAGGCTGCTGACAATAAGCAAAATAACTAGCAAGTCATTGCGCAGCTCATGACTCTGCTGAACGACTTCATCCAGCGGAATGACTGTCACCATACCCCAATTCGATGGAAGCTGCCGGTATAAATAGTAGTTATTGTTGCTTTGCCAATTCATCGTAACTGCGTCGCTGGCTATATCCGGCAGGGTAAAGTCGGTAAGAGTCAGAGGTTCAGATGCTAGCACGATCTGATGGTTCTGGTCGACTAAGAAAGTGGCGCTTTTCTTCACCACGTTGGCTTTTTTAAGCATGGAGCGCAGTGTCTCCGCCTGAACATCCACCCGCAGTTGGCCGATGGGTACCGAATAATTATTTGGATCCAGAATGCTCCTAACCACATAGAGGGAGGAGTTATCATGGGTAGCATGAGTACCTAATTCAGGTGGCGAGCACCATAAATATTTGGCATGCAGTTCGTTTAATCGGGCAAAGCAAGGGCTGTGGGCGGTCTGGTCAAGGGGCAGGAAATTCTCCGATTCGTTGGAGAAAATAAACGCCTTCGGCACATACAGAATGACCCGAGAAATATCAAGACTGTCCTGCATAGAGCGGAGGAGCTGCTTGAGATTGCTGTAATCCTGCAGCTCACGATTAATATTTTCCGTGATACTCGTGTCCATTAAAATGTCAGAAATGGTTGTATTCGAAACGAGAATATTCGTCGTTTCCGCTATTCGCTGTACGCGGTAGCTGAGGAACGAATAGGTTTGGTCGAAGCCCTGCTTGGCCGAATACGTCACATGATTAATGATGATGGCTGACATTTTATCCGAAGCAATGAATTGATAGAAGCCAAGTGGAATCATGATCAGCAGCAAATAAGTAACCATGATTTTATGCCGTAATTTCGCGTTGTACAGCCATTTTCGTATCGTTTGTATAAAAGTGAATATCATAGTTGACATCGCTCCCGATACTCGGAAGGTGTCATCCCTGTGGATTTTCGAAATATTTTCGCGAAATGCTCCCCATCTTTAAACCCCACCTGTGAAGCGACGTCAAGCACTTTCAATCGATTATTCCGGAGCAAATCCTTCGCCTTTTCCATTCGGTACTCGGTGACGTACTGCTTAATGGTTTTGCCAGTCGCTTCTTTGAAAATCGAGATGAGATGCGAGGCCGTCATTTGCATATGATCACTTACATCTTGAACAGACAAGTTATCCTCAGCAAAATGCAGATGAATGTAACGAATGATCCGCGAGCTGGCAGATGACATGGTTCCGTTCCCACGTTCCCTGAAGGATTGTTTTAGCTCATCCAGCTTCTGGGTGATCACCCGATGAATATCATCTAGGAAGTGACATTCCAGAATTAGCTTCCACGGCACATTATTTTCTTCCGAGACATCGAACAGGATGACATTTCGGCTGCGAGCAAATTTGTCCATTTCCAAAGCAAAACGATAATAGAGTTCTTTGACGCTGACAATTAGTGTTCCAGGATGCTGATGAATATCCGCGGTAACCGTGTCCAACAAACGGGAAATTTCCTCGAAGTTTTCCTCAACAAGTGATTCTAGGAACCTGTTGAATAACTCAGTCGGTGCTTGATAATGCTCAGAATGCACTTCGCTGCCATGGCTATCATGCAGAATGACGGAGCATGGTTTATGAAAAAATGACTCCTGAAGCCGAAGGACAGCACTTGTGTACGATTCCTGCAGCCGTTTGACTGTAGGTACTATTTTCCCCGCGGCAATGGAGAAGGAATGAAATTCCTTTTTTAAAGCAGAAGAGAGCACGTAACAAACGTGATGCAATCCACTGTTTTCTATAGGCTCTATGCCGTTCGGAAATAAATGCAGGATGACGTGATTGTCATCTTTCAGTGCATACAAGTACGGATTTTCGAAGCCGGTCAATGCTGTTTCAATGATGGAACTGACGATTTCTTTGGTTGGTTGCGGCGTGATTAGCTTGGCCATGATCGTAACCGCCGGAGCGTGAAGCGATGCCTCGAAACCAACGGCCAACAGTCGCTTAACTAGCAATTCCTCGTCAAATCCCCCACGAATGAGCTGGAGCGCTGCTTCTTGCTTGATGTAGCTCTTATTATCTCTGGCTACCGCGTCGTTCGCCAAATGCCGCTGCTCCTCCAAACAAATAGCTATTGCGTTACGCAACGCTTCTTCCAGCTCCTCGATATCAATCGGCTTCTCTACATAGCTGACCGCTTTCAACGATATCGCTGCTTTTAAGTAGTCTTTATCTGCGTAACCGCTCATAAAAACAATTTTGCACAGTGGATACTTTCGGCGAAGATGCGTGGCAAGCTCAATGCCATCCATGCGCGGCATGCGAATATCTGTCAGCACAATATCGGGCTGAAATTGCTCAGCAATAGCAACCGCTTCTAGACCATCGACCGCTTCGACAAGCTCAGTAATCCCGAGTTCTCCCCATGCAATTGATTTACGAATACCTTCTCTCGTGAATTTTTCATCCTCTGCGAAAAGAAGTTTCATAGTTAAAATCGCCCCCAAGAATTTTCGAAGAAACTTATGATGTAAGCGTAAACTTCTCTAGAGTTGATAAGAAAGTATAAGTTTTATACTTTGGCTTTGCATCAACCTTGATAAACGCGCTCGTCCTGGAGGACGGCGGAATCGTTTATCCTAGTGTAGCTTAAGATTAGCGCATATTAGATAGCAAAGCCACTAACTTAGGGGCTATCTGCAAAAGTTACAGGGAATCGATATTTTGTCGGGTTACTACGCTGCATGGAACCTGTTAATTTAGTAACAGGAGAGACAACTAGAACCGGATGGGGGAACGAATAAAGATGAGAACAGGACTCCTGTATCGACTCAAGTCTAAGAAAACACTGCTGTTTATGATTGCTCCGGCAGTTCTTTACTTCTTGCTTTTCAGCTATGTGCCCATGGCCGGTATCGTGCTTGCGTTCAAGCAGTACCGCTATGATTTGGGCATTATGGGCTCACCTTGGGTAGGATTTGATAACTTCAAATTCTTCTTCATGACGGGTGATGCTTTTAGAGTTACGAGGAACACGATGCTTTACAATGCGGCTTTTATCATTATTAACAATCTGCAGCAAATTGTGGTGGCGATCCTGATGGCTGAAATCGGCTCGAAACTGTTTCGCAAAACGGCGCAAACACTTATGTTTCTCCCGTATTTTTTATCCTGGGTCGTGGTTGGTGCCGTAGCGTACAATCTATTCAATTACGAGCACGGAACTGTGAATACACTGCTTCGCTCCCTACATATTCCTGAGCTTGATATTTATACCACTCCTGAATATTGGAAGTATATTCTGATCTTTTTCTCAGCGTGGAAAGCGGTTGGTTACGGCGCTGTATTTTACATGGCATCAATCCTTAGTATTGATCGAGAAACATACGAAGCAGCTGAAATTGACGGCGCCAATGTGTTTCAAAGGATTCGATACATTACACTTCCGTCCTTACGTCCTACGATAACCATCCTTGTCTTATTAGCGATTGGCGGTATTTTCCGCGGTGATTTCGGACTATTCTACCAGCTCGTGGGCAACAATGGTCTGCTGTATCAAACGACGGATGTCATTGACACGTATGTGTATCGTTCACTTCTGGTCAACAATGAAATCGGGATGTCATCCGCGATTGGATTCTATCAATCCATCCTCTGTTTTGCGACCATTATGGTAACGAATTTCCTTGTGCGTAAATCGGATAAAGAGAATGCCTTATTTTAAACAGAAAGTAATTTGCGGGGTGAACCTATGAGTACGACGAGTGTTAAAAAGAGTCACATCGATCAGCGGATGCTGGATGTCATGGGCTATGTGTTTATCAGTTTGATCAGTTTGGCTTGTTTAATCCCTTTTATTCTTATTATTAGCGGCTCTTTAACGAGCGAATCCTCGATTACAAGTGATGGCTTTCGAATATGGCCTAAGGAGTTTTCTTGGGATGCCTATGCCTTTGCGCTCAAACATCCACAGCAATTTGTTAGCTCTTATCTGTTGACGATTGCTTTAACCGTAACGGGGACGATTGTGGGACTATTCATATCAGCGATGGCTGCGTATGTCCTTCAACGTCAGGATTTTGAGTGGCGTGGCGGATTTTCCTTCTTTTTCTACTTCACAACCCTTTTTAATGGTGGACTTGTACCTTGGTACATCTTAATGGTTAACTATTTACACATGAAGAATACCTTCTGGTCGCTGCTTTTACCGCCGCTCTTGAACGTTTTCTACATCATCATTTTAAGAACGTTTTTGCGGAGCATACCAGACGCCATTACGGAATCTGCAAAGATTGATGGAGCAGGGGATTTCACGATTTTTATCCGTTTAATTCTACCGCTAGCGAAACCAGGCTTGGCCACGATTGGACTGTTCACCGCACTGAATTATTGGAACGATTGGTTTAACTCTTTGCTGTTTGTACAGAATGAGAAACTGTATACCCTGCAATATTTACTTTATAAAATGCTGGGCAATCTCGAAGGCATTCGCAAGGTTATGGCCATTACAGGTATGCAGGTTACGGAATTGCCAGGTGAAAGTTTGAAAATGGCGCTCGCCATTCTTGTCACAGGACCGATCATTTTCTTATATCCGTTCGTTCAGCGTTATTTTGTGCAAGGCTTAACTGTTGGAGCAGTAAAAGGGTAACCCCGGGAATTCAAATTCCCGGTTATCATAAATTATCTATCTTTTATAAGGGGAGAAAAAAATGGCATACACCAAGAAATTAGCTAAACTCAGTCTAGCAGCACTTTTCGTGATGGGTACTGTTCTGACGGCTTGCGGTACGAAGGATGCATCACCAACACCAGGTACGTCTGCGGTACCTCAAGCAAGCGCTTCCGCAACTTCAAGCAATGGTATTGATACAAGTAAAGAAGTAAAGCTGAAAATGGTTTTGCTTGGTTCGAAGCCAAAAGCTTTTGATGAGGTTTATGGTGAAGTCAATAAAATTATGAAGGAAAAGATTAATGCGACGCTGGATGTTAGCTTCCTAGATTGGGGCGAATATCAACAGAAATATCCGCTTATGTTCGCAGCAAATGAGGATTTCGATCTCGTCTTCTCGGCGACATGGTCCTACTATGCGCAGCAAGCTACGAAAAACGGCTATATGGAATTGACAGAGGATATGATTAAGAAGTTTGCTCCGAAAACATGGGCGGAAGAGCCAAGAGTAGCTTGGGAGCAAGCAAAAATCAACGGTAAAATTTATATGGTTCCACAAAACAATTTTGAGTACAGCTACCATATGGTCGGTATCCGTGGAGACTTGCGTCAAAAGTACAATTTGCTGGAGCTGAAAACGTATGATGACTATGTGACTTATTTGAAAACGGTTGCGGAGAAAGAGAAGGATTTCAAACCGAGTATCGGTGTAAGTGAGTTTAATGCTATTGAGTTGGTTCAACCGAATGAGTGGAACTTCGTCGTTCCGCAACTGCCAGTTGCTTATAAAGTAACGGATGGTTCGGGCAAGCTATTCAACTATGTAGATACGCAGGAGTTCGCTGATTTTGCTAAGAAAATGAATGATACCCAAAAAACAGGTGCTTGGTCCCGAGATGCCATTGCAAATAAAGTCGACAAAACACAAGCATTCAAAGATGGTAAACTAGCTTCCGTAGAATGGAATTTAGGAACATTATTGCGTGCAAAATCCGAAATGCAAACCACACATCCAGATTGGAAAGTGGAGCTGTATGATCTGAGTCCAGACAAAAAACGTCTATCCAATCCGTTCATCAATAATGGGATGTCCATTCATGCCGGTTCCAAAAACTACGAACGTGGTTTAATGGCGATTGACTTACTTCGTTATGATCCGGAAATTCATGACCTGACCAACTACGGGATTAAAGGCAAACACTATGAGCCTGTGGGCAACGATCAGTTCAAACCGCTTCCTGCTTCTGCTGATTTCCCTCCGTCCGGTACGGATCCATGGGGATGGAACTCCTTACATGAGCGTTTGGATTCCACGGTAGCTGCTGAAACGCAAAAATTCACAGAAAACTGGAAAAAGACAGTGACTGTCAACCATCCTTTAGAAACATTTACGTTTGATGATACCAAAGTGAAAAATGAAGTTGCTGCTGTTAGCAACGTTATGGAGACTTATGGTAAACCGCTCTTCTACGGTTTGGTTGATCCTAACGATGAAAAACATGGTCTGAAAGTATTTAACGATAAACTGAAGCAAGCTGGTATCGAAAAAGTTGTCGCTGAAATGCAGAATCAAGCTAATCCGTTGATTGCGAAAAAATAAGTTGAAGAGAGGTCCGCTTCCTGATTACAGGAGGTGGATTTTTTTAAATTAGCTTTGAAAGTACCTGACCCCTCCAAAAATAGGAAAGATGTCGAATATGTAAGAGAGTTAATAAATCCAAACAACCGAGGAGTCGTTATTATGAAAATGAACAAGCCCTGGATGATCACAGCTACATGTATTGTTGTAACTAGCCTTATGACAGGATCTGCCTTTGCAAAATCCGAGAATGGCAACAATGCGGATAAAGCGGATTCGTCCAAACCAGCAGTAGAACTGAATGTGAAGGTTAATGGAGGTACTGATGCAACTGTAACTTCCGATACATATGATAACCAAGGCAAAAACGGTTATAAAGGTCTTCTTAAAGCGATCGAAAATGTAAAAGATAAGCCAGCCGGAGCTGTTATTGCCGATCTTCTTTTGACTAACTACGGTGCTCACATTAGCGATGAATTAAAGGCTGAACTTGATGCGATTAAAGATCGTGATGCTGCACTTTCTGCTGTTGCCGATGTTTTGGACGAGCAGGGTAGTGTAACCGATGCGGTTTATGTTCAAAAGGAAGCAGTAAAAGCAAACATAAAGAACTTGAATTCCTACAAGAAACTTGGAAAACTTTTTGAAAAGCTAGGCAAAAAAGGCGTGTTTTTGTATGTGAATGGTGAGGAGCCTACTTTGGAAGTGAATCCTTTCATTAAAGATGGCAGTACATTGGTACCATTCCGTGCGATTTCTGAGTCGCTAAAAGCTGAAGTAACATGGAACGCGGAAGAACGTTCAGTAACGGTTACTCGTGACGGCATTACAGTGAAGCTCTTTATCGATAGCACGAAAGCTACTGTAGACGGTAAAGAAGTAACATTGGAAGTTCCTGCAGCTATCGTTGAAGGTAACACAGTTGTACCGGTTCGTTTCATTAGCGAAGCTCTAAAAGCTACGGTTAAATGGGAAGAAGAAACGAAGTCCGTCGTGATTTACGAAGAACAATAAGTTTTTGTTTCATATGGAGCTTACCTACGGGTAGGCTCTTTTTGTTTATACCAATAACCGACAAAACACATGTAGAACCAACCTAATCATTGGTGTTCCCAATTATTGGTTTTTTGGTTTGAGCGAGTAGGGGGGAGGAGTCTAGTCTGACCGTCTTTTCTTTGGTTAATAGGACCGATTGTTGTACTCCGTATATGAAGGCGTCCAAAAGGATCGCCTAGATTCGACAGTAAATCGAAAGAAATGACGGGAAATCGATAATTTGTCGGGTATTTTTGTGGTGATGAACCTGTTAAACTTGGATGCAATGAACCTAATATGAGTCCATACATTTATCCTAGAGGTGATCATCTTGTCACAGAAACATCCGCCAATAAGCCCGAAATTACCCGTTTTCATGCACGGTGCCGATTATAATCCTGATCAGTGGCAGCACGATCCACATGTGTTGGAAGAAGATATTCGCATGATGAAGCTGGCCAAATGTAATGTGATGGCTGTAGGCATTTTTGCTTGGTCAGCGCTTGAGCCGGAGGAAGGTGTGTTCACCTTCGATTGGCTCGACCGTGTATTGGACAAATTCGCGGCCAACGGCATTTATGCGTGGTTGGCTACCCCGAGTGGTGCCAGACCAGCATGGATGGCGGAGCAATACCCGGAAGTGCTGCGGGTAGGCCCTAACCGGGTGCGCAATTTATTCGGTGCGCGTCATAATCATTGCTATACGTCCCCCGTCTATCGGGAGAAAGTCGCGATCATGAACAAGCAGTTGGCGGAGCGCTATGCGCAGCATCCTGCCGTAGTGGGCTGGCATATCTCCAATGAATATGGAGGGGAATGCCACTGTAACTATTGTCAGGAAGCTTTCCGCGGATGGCTGAAGCGCAAGTACGTAACGCTGGATGCGCTCAACATGGCGTGGTGGACTTCATTTTGGAGCCATACGTATACGAATTGGTCGCAGATTGAATCTCCTGCACCGCATGGCGAGAATCTGGTCCATGCGATGAATTTAGATTGGAAACGGTTCGTGACGGATCAAACGGTTGATTTCTGCCGTCATGAAATCGCCCCACTGAAGGCGGAAAATACCGAGCTGCCTGTAACGACGAATCTCATGGACGCTTACGAAGGTCTTAATTACTGGAAGTTCGCCGATGTACTGGATGTCATCTCTTGGGATGCTTATCCAACTTGGCATGATGCGTCAGATCAGAGCAATCTAGCCGCATGGTTCTCGTTTAATCATGATATGTTTCGCTCGTTAGGGGGCGGTAAGCCTTTCCTGCTTATGGAGAGTACACCGAGCTTAACGAATTGGCAGCCTGTTTCGAAGCTGAAAAAGCCGGGAATGCATCTACTGTCTTCCTTGCAAGCTGTGGCACATGGCTCTGACTCCGTTCAATATTTCCAGTGGCGCAAAAGCCGAGGAGCTAGCGAAAAGCTGCATGGAGCGGTGATTGATCACGTTGGTCATGAGCATACGCGTGTATTTCAAGATGTAGCTGAGCTTGGCGGCGCTTTGGAGAAGCTGACAGATCTCATCGGGACACGAGTGCCCGCACAAACGGCACTTTTTTTCGACTGGGAAAATCGCTGGGCCGTTAAGGATTCGCAAGGTCCTCGTAATATGGGGATCAAATACGAACAAACGGTTTTAAGTCACTATCGTGCCTTTTGGGAACAAGGCGTTCCCGTTGATGTCATCGATATGGACTGTGATTTTAGCAAATATAAGCTTGTTGTCGCGCCAATGTTATATTTGGTACGTCCGGGTGCCTCCGAGCGAATCGAACAGTTTGTCGCGAATGGGGGAACTTTCGTCACTACGTATTGGTCTGGCATCGTGGATGAGAATGACCTTTGCTTCCAAGGCGGCTTCCCGGGACCTCTTCGCAAAACGCTGGGCATCTGGTCTGAGGAGATCGACGGACTGCATGATCATGAGATGAATCGTGTCCTCTTCACGGAGGGCAATGCGCTTCAGATCACAGGTGAATATGAGGTTCGTGAGCTGTGCGAGCTGATTCATACAGAAGGTGCAGAGACTCTTGCCGTCTATGGTGATGACTTCTATGCAGGCCGACCTGCGCTCACAGTCAATGCAGTTGGTAAAGGTAAAGCATACTATATAGCAGCTCGTACGGATCAAACTTTCCAGAGCAGCTTCTATAAGCAGATCCTTAAAGAAGCTGGAATCGATGGTGCTCTACAAACAGATTTGCCTGCAGAGGTAACAGCTCAAATTCGTACGGACGGTGTGAATGAGTTCATTTTCCTCATGAATTTTAGCAGTACAACCCACACCATTACACTGGATGAACAAGTATATACGGACATGCTAGCCTCGGATTCAGCGTCGTCTGTGAAGATCAGTTCTAACTTGCAGCTCCAGCCTTACGGGGTTCGGATACTGAAGAGAAGTAAACGCTAGAATTCGTTGGAGAGTACCTAAGTTCATAAACGAAAGAGGATGTCTGGTTACTAATTCCAGCGTCCTTTTTTCATATTTATAAAGGGAATTGGAACATCCATCACGAAGACTCTCTCCAACATGAACCTTATTCAGCGAAGAAAAGTGGTGACGTTGCATGAAATCAGGCATAAGCAAGTGGTTTAATGAAATACGCAATCTGCGTATTAAAGCGAAGCTTTTTCTACTAATTACAATATCTATGGCTGTCAGTTCTTGCATCTCATTGGTGGGGCTCCAGATTGCCTATTCGATTTATGATCAGCAAATTTATGAGAAATCATCTCAGGTTTTGAATCTCTCATCCACCTTGATTGAGAACGAGTTAAACAAAGTGGAACGATTGACCTTTAGTATCATGTCAGATGAACAAATTCAGCAAAATTTGATCGTGATGAACGAGGATGAATCCGATTACAATCGTATCCAATCGCGTGCCAAGCTTGTGGATCGGCTCGTGCAATACATTAATACGGAGACGTATATCATTGCAGCCGATATAACCGATGTGAAGGGAAGCAGCTATTCCAGCGGAAATTTGACAACGCTCTCATCCGAGCGGAGAGACCTTATCCAAACGACGGCTGACCGAGGCAATGGCACCTTGGGGTGGGTGAACCCGGACGCGGAGGATTACAGTTTAATTGCTGCCAGACAAATCCGTTCCTTCGACAAATTGGAGCTAAACAAGCTGGGCACCTTGGTGCTGCATGTGAATTTAGACAAAATTGTTAACCAATACGCAAGAGAAGCGGTAACGAGGGACGGCGAACTTGTCATTGTATCAGATAGGAATTTAGTATACCCGCGCGCAGCTAGTTTGAAATCCTTGCTTAATGAGGGCAATCCAGCGGAGTCGGCATCCAAGGGCTTTCGCATTATGGAACAAGATGGAGAGAAATATTTCGTTTCCCATATTCACTCTGATTATTTGGGTTGGACGTATTACAACACCCTGCCCTTCCAAACCATCTTTTATCATATTATTTTGATGAAAAACTGGATGATTGCCGCATTCCTGCTTAGCTTTTTCCTCCTTGTCGGGTTTGGGATGACGGTTGCAAGAAGCGTAACAAGGCCGATAGAAGGCTTAATTACCAACATGCGCGGCCTGCAAATTAGTGATCTAGAGAAGTCCGAGCTGCCGACGATCGCACCATTATCACAGCAGATGGATGAGGTAGGCTTGCTGCAGCGTACGTATCGCATGATGCTAGTGCGTATTCAAGAGCTGATCAAAGAGAACTACACAAAACAGTTGATCATCAAAGAAACCGAATTTCGTTCTTTGCAGGCGCAGATTAATCCGCATTTTCTGTACAATACGCTAGAATCAATCAACTGGATCTCCAAGATGAATGGACAGAAGCAAGTGTCTCAAATGGTTGAATCACTCGGTTATCTGCTCCGTTCGTCGATTAGTCTGAAGCAGGATATCATCACGGTGGAAGATGAACTTCAGCTTGTGCAGCATTATATTACGATTCAAAGGGTCAGATTTGAAGAACGGCTCGATTTTCGACTCGATGTTCCGGAACCAATAAGAAGTAACCGTATACCGAAGCTGACGCTGCAGCCACTTTTGGAAAATGCGATTAAATATGCGTTAGAAGTTATGCTAGAGCCATGTGTCATTCAAATTATCGGCCAGGAAGAAGGCGAAACCATTTTGCTCATCGTAGAAGATAATGGCCCTGGTATTGATGAAGCTTATTTAGAGCAGATCCTGACAGGAGAACGTAAATCCAGAGGGACAGGTATCGGTCTGAAAAACATTGATGAACGGATCAAGCTTTCTTTTGGCGATGAATTCGGAGTCCAAGTGGATAATCGCGCGGGCGGCGGTGCTCGAATTACAGTCCGTATTCCTATTACGAAAAGAGGGTAACTGCTTATGTATAAAGTGCTGTTAGTTGATGACGAACGGATGATTCTGGAGGGTATTTCTTCCATTGTGGACTGGCATTCGGTGGATACACAGTTAGTTGGAACAGCGCGAAATGGTGTTGAAGCCTACGCCTTCGTGTGTGAACATACACCCGACATTATTATTAGTGATATTCGCATGCCTGGTATGGATGGACTTCAGCTTGTAGCCCGAGTAAAAGAAACCCACCCGCACATCCGGTTCATTATGCTTTCTGGATTCGATGAATTCGAATATGCTCAAATTGCCATGCAGTATGGGGTGAAGCATTATTTATTAAAACCATGCAACGAGAACAGTATTCTGAAGGCATTAAGCGAAATTGCTGAGGAATATAAGCAGGAAGAGAGCAAGGAAGGCTTTATTCAGTCGATGAAGGCCAATTTGCGGAAGGTACTGCCCCATGTGAAGGAACAGTTTCTGAAGGAGTTCGTGACGAACAAGTCCTATGGAAGCCGGGATTGGGATTATTATCAGGATTTATTTGGTCTGCAGGTTAGCGGGAAGAAAGTGCGCTTATTGCTTTTCCGTCTGGAAGACAAGTTCGAATATGAGCATCTTTTTGCCGTGAAAAATATTGCTGAGGATATTCTCGATGAACCTCTTCTAAGCTCAACCATTGCCGAGCAAATTCTGATTATGATTGAGGATCAGGAAGATATGGAGCGATTACAAGAGCAAATCAAAGAGATACGGCGCATTTTCATGCTCTATTACAAAATTGATACGACTGTCGCTTTAAGTGAATCAGGAGACATCGTAGAGGCGAGACGCCTTTACTTGCAAGCGCTTGATTGTTTGGGCCATCGCTTTTATCTCGGTGAAGGCGGACTGATTACGATGCGTGATATCCTGGATTCCACCCGACTGAGCAAAACTGATTTCGTCTATGACGAAGATCGGATTCTATTCCCGATACGGGCAGGCAATTGGGAGGAAGCAGAAGTGAGCATTGAAGCGTTTCATGATCAGCTTGCCAATTCCCGACTCGATATTCAGACGACCAAGTCGTATGTTATTCAAATTTTTATTTCCATGACGCGACTATGTGCGGAAGAGCAAATGAATCATTACATGGGGCTGATCGGTCAAATATCTCAATTGGAAACCCTGCAAGCGAGCATCCATTTGCTGAAGCAAATCGCATCCGAAATCACGCTAATTAACTTCGAACAAAATAAAAATAAACATTCGCAAGTCGTTCAGAAGGTTATTGATATTATTAATGTGGAACTAGCGAACACTGAACTTTCTCTAAACTGGGTAGCCCATCAGATGTTGTATATGAACCCGGATTATCTGGGGAAATTGTTCAAGAAAGAGACGGGAGAACGTTTCTCTAACTATGTGGTCACCGTAAGGATTAAGAAAGCAATGGAGATTATTAGACATCATGATGATGTTAAAATGTTCGAACTAGCGGAACAGCTGGGTTTTGGTGACAATCCGCAATACTTCTCCCAAGTGTTTAAAAAGATCGCAGGCTGCGCTCCTTCCGAGTATAAGAAGTTGACGCTATAAATCTTGTTTTCACTGTTTTTTGAACATTTATCGCGGTAAATTAGATTCAACTTTCGCTCTTCCAAGCTGATAATAAGAAGTGTGGAGCGCAGGTGACTCATAGGGGGAAGCTAACTATGAAACGCATACCAATACCAGTCCTGCTCCTAGTCATGTTGTTGTTAACCATAATCGGATGCAGCTCGAGTCAGCAATCAGCGAATGGGGGAACTGGGACATCAAGAACGATAGAAACTGCGAAAAGTGAAAGCAAGCATGACGTTAAGCTTCGAATCGCTTGGTGGGGCGGTCAAGCCAGACATGACTACACTTTGAAGCTGATAGAGTTATACCAACAGCAGAATCCAGGCGTGAAAATCGATACGGAGTATGCCGGCTTCGATGATTATTGGAAAAAGCTGGCACCGCAAGCTGCGGCCAACCAACTACCGGATATTATCCAGATGGATATATCGTACTTAAATCAATACAGTTCGAAGAATCAGCTGGAAGATTTAACAGAGCTTACGAGTAACGGAACGCTAGATGTTCGTTCAGCTTCAGCGGAATCGATAGACTCTGGACGAATTGGCGGCAAGCTTTACGGTATTCCTCTTGGGGTGAATGCGATGGGGGCGACCTTCGATGCAGCGCTGCTGAAGCAGGCTGGTATCGCTTCGATTCCTGTGAACTGGACTTGGTCTGATCTGGAGCAAATCGCTAAGCAAATGAAGGGGCAAGGTAAAGTACTCGATCATATGCGATTCGATCAGTTCTTTCCTTACTACTTGCGTACGCAAAATCAGCACTATTTTAGCTCGGATGGTACGAGTCTTGGTTATAGCGATCCCCAATATTTTATAGATTACTTCACGATGTATCTCAAATGGTACGATGCCGGCTATATGCGGAACTGGGATCAAGAGTCTTTAACCAAATTGACACCGGAGGAGAATCCGGTTGCCCTCGGTGATGGGTTCATGACAATGGCGTGGTCCAATCAATTCGTGACTCTACAGGAAGCCGCTAAGAAGTCTTTGAGTATGATAGGGCTGCCTGGTCCAAATGGGAAGCAAGGACTTTATTTGAAGCCAACCATGCTGTTCTCAATTTCGAAAAGCTCGAAGCAGAAAACAGAAGCAGCTAAATTTATTTCTTGGTTTATTAATGATTTGGAAGCGAATAAGCTCATAAATGGTGACCGCGGGATTCCAATTTCGGCAGCAGTTAAGGAAGGTCTAAAACCCACATTGACAGAGGCAGATCAGAAAGTCTATGACTACGTCACTTGGGCGCAGCTGAACAGCAGTGTTATGGATCCACCGGATCCGCCAGGGTCTGCAGAAGTAAGCAAGCTGCTTCGGGATATGCAAGAACAAATCTTGTATAGGAAGCTCTCGGTGGAAGAGGCCGCAGCCAGATTTATGAAGGATGCTAACGCAATTCTCGCCAAAAATAAGAAATAAGAACTTTTAAACAGCTTTACAAAGGGGGAACCGGCTAGCTTCATGCAAGCCGCCCTCCCCAAATAAATAGAAATTGACGAACGTAAGGGAGTGGAACTATGAAACTACGTGAAAATGATCACATAGTCGGTTATGTGTTTATATCACCTTTCATCCTGGGTTTTCTGATCTTCACGCTGTTTCCGATGTTTTCATCGCTGTACTTTTCATTTACCGAGTACGATCTACTATCGGCTCCACGATGGGTGGGACTTTCCAATTACGAGAAAATGTTCTCGGATGACGACAAAATCATGGACTCGATCCGAGTGACACTGACTTATGTACTTACGTCCGTTCCCTTGCGACTCATTATTGCATTGCTCGTCGCCATGCTTCTGAATCGCGCGGTAAAAGGAATTGGCTTATACCGAGCCACGTATTACTTACCGTCATTGATTGGCGGCAGCGTAGCGGTATCCATTATGTGGCGACAAATATTCGGAGATAAAGGACTAATCAACGCTTTTCTAGGAAACATTGGCATCCACACCAGTACATCTTGGATTGGTTACCCGGCAACGGCGCTTGGAACGTTAGTACTGCTGTCGGTTTGGCAATTTGGTTCCTCCATGCTGATTTTTCTCGCAGGACTCAAGAATATTCCGGGAACTTATTATGAGGCTGCAAGTGTTGATGGCGCTGGACCGATTCGCAAATTTTTCCACATCACACTGCCTTTGTTAAGTCCGATTATTCTCTTTAATTTAATTCTGCAAACGATTTCAGGCTTCTTAACCTTTACCCCGGCCTACATCATTTCCAATGGGGAAGGCGGGCCGCTGAACAACACCTTGTTGTATTCACTCTATTTATTCCATCGAGCATTCGTCTTCTTCGAAATGGGTTACGCTTCGGCCATGGCTTGGTTCATGTTGATACTGATCGGACTCATCACCTTAGTGATTTTCAAAACATCGAAATATTGGGTTCATTACGAAAGCTAGGAGGGGTAGTCCATGGTTATACGAGTGAAAAATGTGAAAACGCTGCTGTATCATCTCATCGTTTGTATCATCGCAATAACGGCGATTTATCCGATCCTGTGGCTGGTTGCCAGCTCACTGAAGCCGAATGATGAAATCTATACAACGGCTACCAGTCTGATCCCAAGTCGGCTCGAGTGGAACAATTATGTGTCGGGTTGGAAAGGTTTTGCGGGCAATACGTTTGCTACATTCATGAAAAATTCGTTCATTATTGTTATTCTTTCGACGATAGGTGCGGTGGTTTCCTCCGCTTTAGTAGGATATGGATTTGCCCGGATTCGTTTTGCCGGAAGCAAATTCTGGTTTTCAGCGGTTATGCTTACTTTGCTGCTTCCTCAAGACGTAACGATTATTTCGCAATATATTTTATTTGCCAAAATAGGCTGGTTATCTAGTTTTAAACCAATTATTGTTCCACAGTTCTTTGGAATTCCGTTCTTCATCTTCTTGATCATGCAGTTTATTCGTACGATTCCTCCGGAGTTGGATGAAGCCGCAAAAATGGACGGCTGCAGCAAATACAGCATCTTTTACAAAATTATCGTACCTTTAATTGTTCCGGCACTCGTAACGTCGGCGATTTTCTCCTTCTATTGGAGATGGGATGATTTCTACACGCCGCTGCTTTATTTGAATAATCCAAGTCAATATCCGGTTTCCTTAGCCCTAAAGCTTTTCTTGGATAGCGAGTCGTTGAATAACTGGGGTGGGATGTTTGCCATGTCGACGTTATCACTTGTCCCGATTTTCGTTGTTTTCATCATCTTCCAGAAGTACATTGTTGACGGGATTTCGACGAGCGGTTTGAAAGGATAAGAAAAGATGATTACAAACATAGAAAATAGCCAACTACAGGGAGGAAATGAAGAGATGCCAGTCTTACAATTCGATCCAGATGAAATTCGCAAGGTGATTGACCGAGTTGTTCATAGAACGTTCCGGATGGACTTTAATTGGGATTGGCCGGGCGGCGTAGCCTTCTATGGCGTAACCGAAGCCTATGAAGCGACGGGCAAGGAGGAATATCTGCAGCTGCTGAAAGATTGGATCGATGAGAAGCTGGAGGATGGCCTGCCTAAGCTGTCCGTCAACGGGATCTCGATTGGACATTCCTTGCTGACACTGTACAAAGAAACCGGTGAAGATCGCTATATCGATATTGCTACCCAAATGGCTGAATTCCTTCAGAATGAGGCTGAGCGTTTCGGAGAAGGCATTTTCCAGCACACGGTGAACTCGGAAACGTATAACTTTCCGCAGCAGGCATGGGTGGATACCATGTTCATGGCAGGTTACTTCCTCCTGCGGATCGGTTCCGTGCTAAAGCGTGACGATTATTTCGAAGATGGGTTGAAGCAATATCACGGTCACGAGAATTATTTGCAAGATATGACAACTAATCTCTACTACCACGGTTGGGATCATCTAGCACAAAATCATATGTCAGGCATATTCTGGGCCCGTGGCAATGCTTGGGCAGCGATCACGATGGCGCGTGCGTTGAGACTGGTGCATGTGACACATCCTTCATTTATGATTCTCGAGGGCTCGCTGCGTGATCAATTGAGCGCACTTGTCCGCTTGCAAGATGAGAGTGGACTCTGGCATACCGTATTGACGGACAAGGATGCTTATTTGGAAACAAGCGGTTCTGCGGGTATCGCGGCGGCACTTATCAGTTCAGGTCCTCTTTACAACAAATATACGAATAAATCAATTCAAGGCATACTTTCACGCATCACGGAAGATGGGACAGTCACTCACGTTTCAGCTGGGACAGCGGTAATGAGGGATATTGACGGCTACAAAGGGGTTCCTTACAAACGGATTCAAGGCTGGGGACAAGGGTTAGGGCTTACTTTCTTAGCATCCTTGCTTAATCGCAAAGACTGGTAGGAGGTAAGCGTATATGAGCGTAAACCTCAGATTCGATTTCGGTCCAGAACAGAGTTCGAGCAATACAAAAGAAGGTTACACGAGAGTTAGCGGTCAAACGTATTACAATGAGAAATTGGGCTACGGCTTTCTGGATGGTTCAACGGTGTTTGAACGAGATCGTGGGCGTCCCGCGGCGTTACGTCAAGATTTCTGCATTCCAGTTGGTGCTGTTTTCGTTGTGGATGTGCCGAATGGCAGCTATACGGTTCAGATACTCATGGGGGACCTGATAACTGCGACTTGCACAGGATTGAAGATGGGGCCCGGAAGACTTGTATTGGCCGATGTTCTGACAGAAGCAGGAGAGTTTGTTACTAGCAGCTTTGCCGTTCATGTGGCAGATGGACAGCTTAAGCTTGCTTTTTCTGGCGTTGCTCCGCGAATTAATGCTTTAGAAATCACTTTAGCACCGCAAGCGGCAACCTTATATATCGTGGGTGATTCCACCGTTACCGACCAACCGCAGGATGGTTATCCTTACACGGGTTGGGGACAAATGCTGCCGCTTTTTATAAAAGCGGACGCCGCTGTAGCCAACTACGCGGTATCAGGCCGCAGCTCCAAAAGCTTTTTGGAGGAAGGACGCTTGGCACCCATCCTTGAGCACATAAATGCGAATGACTACCTGTTCATTCAGTTTGGGCACAACGATCAGAAGCTGGATGCGGAGCGGGCTACTTCCCCTTTTACAACATATAAAGAGCATTTGAACATCTACATTCAAGAGGCGAGATTGCGGGGAGCTGCCCCGATACTAGTAACGCCAGTTCAGCGAAGATTTTTTGACAGTGCTGCTAAAATCATAGATACGCATGGTGACTATATCACCGCGATGAAGCAGCTCGCAGAGGAAGAGAACGTTCCCCTGATAGATTTGGCAGAAGTGAGCAAGCAATTGTTTGAAGCGCTAGGTCCGGAGGAAACGAAATCATTGTTCATGTGGGCGTGGCCAGGTGAGTTCCCTAACTTCCCCAAAGGCGCAGAGGACAATACACATTTCCAGGAAAGAGGCGGAATTGCCGTTGCCAAGCTGATCGTAGACTGTATTAAGAAGCAAAATATTCAGCCGCTTATACGTTATCTGCGTTAGGAACTACACATATAACCCCCAGCCAGTGATGAATTACACAAACAACCCCAGCCAAGCGTGATAAATGTCACAATAGGCGGGGGTATTTGTTTTGGTGTAAATTCGGGAGGATTGACCATTCTAATCCTATATATGGCCGGAAACCAGGCAATTCATCGCAGTAGAAAGTAAGCAGTAGTGCAGAATTCCACAATTTACTACGGCTTAATTTTACGAAACACTTGAAGTTTTAACGAAGTTCCTCTATATTAGTTGATATATCAATGATTGATGCATCAACAATTGACGTATCAAGTATTCGTCATGAATGAACCGTCTCCAAGGAGGTATATTTTGACCCAATCCGATGTCAACGAAACGGCTTTATTTGATAAATTTCTGAGCCTCAATAAACAAATAAGCACTAAATTTGAACGTTGTACGGGTATTAGTCCGTCGCGGCTTCGTCTCTTGCATCAGCTTTATCAGGTGGAAGAAATTAGTCAAACAACGCTTCAAAAAGAGGTTAACATTGATAGCGCAGCCGTTACACGACATTTAAAACAACTTGAAGCAAGCGGAATGGTTTCACGGCGCATGAATCCTGACGATAATCGGGTCACTCTCGTACGTCTTACCGATCATGGACGAACAGAAATCATTTCATTCAAAGAAGAAAAAGCACAATTCATTACTCAAATGCTTAAAGATTTTAACGAAGAAGAGCGTAATATGCTCTCAGATATGCTCCAACGCATGTTAACGAATATTAGCCAATATTAAAGGGGAAATGATAAATGAACAACACCATGACAACGAACGATTTTAAAGAAATTATTACAGGACGCCGTTCCATAAAAAAGTACAATCCATCCGTCAAAATTAGTCGTGAAGAGATGACAGACATCCTGAAAGAAGCAACACTCGCACCATCTTCCATAAACATGCAGCCTTGGCGATTCGTTGTTATCGAAAGTGTCGAAGGTAAAGCAACACTTGCGCCGCTTGCTAAATTTAACCAAGTTCAAGTCGAAACATCATCAGCTGTGATCGCTGTATTTGGTGATTTAAACAATTCGGATTACGCCGACGAAATTTTTGGCAAGGCCGTCGAGTTGGGTTATATGCCTTTAGAGGTAAAAGAAATGTCACTAGCTAAAATAAAGCCACACTTTGCAGCACTGGATCCGGTTGTAAATAAAGAAACAGTTCTTATTGATGCTGGTCTAGTGTCTATGCAGCTGATGCTTGTAGCGCGCGCTCATGGTTATGATACAAATCCAATCGGTGGCTTTGAAAAAGATAAAATTGCCGAAGCTTTTGGCTTAGATAAAAATCGGTATGTTCCCGTTATGCTTATTTCAATCGGTAAAGCAGATGATGGGGGTCATCAATCCGTACGGCTTCCCATCGAAACCATCACGCAATGGAGCTAGTCACTACTTTATCGAAGAATGGAGGACCAACGTCTAATGATTATTATTCATGCAGAATTCAATGTTGATCCAGCAAAACACGAAGCCTTTCTCAACGAGATTCAACCATTAATAGAAGCTTCGAGAGCTGAAAATGGTAATATTTCATACGATTTGCTCAAAGATACAGAAGTAGAAAATAAGTTTACTATGGTTGAAGTTTGGCAAGATCAAGCAGCAATTGCTAGTCATAATGCTAGTGATCACTTCACTTCTTTCGTTGGTAAAGCTGGAAATTTCCTCAATGCTCCCTTACAGGTAAAAGCTTACCATGGACAAATCTTATAAAAAGTAGGTCTAGTGTTTTAATACTAAAATGTAAAAGGAGCTCTGGCCAGTTTACAGCTGGCGAGCTCCTTTTTTCCTGCCCAATCAGTCCATCTTCTCAATCGAAACTTGATCAATTTGCAAAGAAGTTAAACCCGGCGAATCCACATAGAAGCCAATATCCAAGGTGCCATTCGTTACGTTAACGGTTGCTTGAACGCGTTGATATCCTTTGGTCGGACTAATGTTCTTGTATATTGTCTTTGCACCATGCTCACTAAGTTCCATCCGGACTGTTGTCGGCTTGTTTCCATATAACGTCTCTTTGACCCATGCGCTGACGGTATATGATCCATTCGTAAGACCAATTAATTTCTGATGAATGCTTTGCTTGTAGGCTTTGGTGTCCCAGAAATAGAGCTTGTATTTACCTTTATACGCATCGTAGGAATCAACGCCGTACTTTGCTGTCTGACCTGCTGGATGCCATTCCGACCAGCCTCGAATGTCACCGCTTTCAAAATCCCCATTTTGAATGAGCGAAGAGTCAATGTCGGCTAACCGATTCTTGTCGAGCACAAGACCATCCAAGTGAATCTCACCCGCATCTGAGGCTGTACGTTCTAGGGTGATCAGGTTCACACCCTTTTTCAAATGAATACGATCATTCTGGTTCATCCACGTCTGCCAAGCTGAAGTAGAACCAAACGAAACTGCACGCGAAGGTTGAACCACAACTCCCTTATCATCCGTAGCGCTTACATGAAGAGTGCTGTTCATCCCAGACGCATTCGCATAACGATAAGAGAGCGCATAGTCACCTTCCTCGGCTGCTTGGACGGCATAGACGATTTTCGCCCCCGTCAACCCCAACCCATCCACAAAACCAAATCCTTGATAACCCGCATAATTATTATTAAAATGCGTTCCGCCTAGCCAAGTAGCAACCTCAGCAGCATAACTTGCTTTCGTGCCTTCTGGTTCGATTTTCAAAACTTTTGATGCATGTTTCACAAGGGGCGGGCTGTAGGCAGTAAGTTTACCAAGGCTAGTTCCTGTCCAGAGCTCGGTCGTATTCGCTGATTCAGTCAGTCCCAAATCTTTCAGATAATTGACCGAACGAGTGGCTGTCATATCGGATCGATTAAATAAACCGACAACCCAGCTGCCATCTGGTAATTGTCCAAGCCATTTTTCTGAATTCCTTGCTCCCGGATCGCTGCTAAATGAATGCCCATTATTATAGTAAGGTTTGCCTACGAACCCTTGATTATGGAGCGCAAGCATGTTCTTGTTTTTGTAAAAACTTCCGTAATTTCCAATCGTAGAATACTGATCCGTGATCGCTATTGGTGAACCCGCCATGGTGAATAATTGAATGATGCTTTTGCGCTCTTCATCCGTTTTGAAGGTATTCATGCGGATGAAATCCCCATCCAGAATCATATTTGAACCGCGGCCAGCGATATCTGAAAACCCAGTAAATCCTTGGAATGGATTGGCCCACTGCGACCAGCTGTTCACCCAATTTTGACGTTGACCGCTTAAGTTTTCCCAACCGCCATGGGCGAGATCCTCATTAATTCGGACCATATCCCCATACGGCAGTTCACCAGCTGCATGATTGTTCAAATGAGGCATTACGAGGCTAAGTTCCATCTCATCGCCGGCTGCTTCCTGCATCCACTTTAAAGCCGTCTGATAGTTCTCGGAACCATGATTAACCCCAATCGTCTTGCCTTTATCTGTCCCGGTTTCATACCATGACAGAAAATCAATTCGCAAGTAGGGAACACCTAGCTGTTTGAAGTAATTCACATACCCTTGAATATAAGCCTTGGCGCCGGGTTTCGTAACATCTACCCAATACAAATCATCATTAAATTTATCTGCGGAGCTGGCAATTTCACTAATTTTGTAATTCGTTCCAACGACTGTTTTTGATGGATCTGCCGCGGCACTCCGCGTTACCCACAAGGGGTTATAGTAAACACCGAGCTTCATGCCTTTATTTTGAATATAGGTTGACCAATAAGCCCAGTCGTGCTGCCAGTTATCATTGTGGGATAAAATATAACCGTTCTCATTTGTGAGCTGGGCACCTTCAATCCAACCGTCGGAGGCGATCATATCATAGCCCGATGCTTTGTAATCGCTTGCAATCCAATCAATGTTTTTCTTCCATTCTGCCTCGTTCATAGGGGCATTACGTGTGTATTGATATTCATAAGTGCTCCAATAGAGGGGCCCTGTTCCATTTCTAGTAAATTGACTCTCTCTGGCTTCCGTCGTCTGAGTACCCAAGGTCAGCATGAATAAGAGACTGGTGCAACCAAGCAGCACTTTCGTGAATGATGTCATCGTCATAGTGATCGTTCCTTTCTGTCAGTTAATCATGTTCACACCCTCATCATAACTGAAAGTTTACTAAGTGCATATGACCTGTTTTAACCAGTATATTTTGAGTGAAAAAGATACATGTCCGTGGCATTTCAATCTGGTTTGCATATTTTAAACATAAAGCTTAGTAATTATATTTGAGAGATGGTGATATGTTTGAAGATTCGAAAAGCGGTCATACCTGCAGCAGGTTTGGGTACGCGATTCCTACCGGCAACCAAAGCTCTGCCAAAGGAAATGCTGCCTATCATAGATAAACCAACCATTCAATTTATCGTAGAAGAAGCGGTAGCTTCAGGCATTGAGGACATCATCATCGTGACAGGGAAAGGGAAGAAAGCGATCGAAGATCATTTCGATACCGCTTTTGAACTGGAGAGCTATCTTAGAGCGCGTGAGAAGTTCGATCTTCTTGGGCGTGTGCAGGAGCCAACCCAGCTAGCCAACCTTCATTATATTCGCCAAACGGAGCCGATCGGACTAGGACATGCTATTTGGTGCGCCCGTTCTTTCGTTGGGAATGAACCCTTTGCCGTGTTATTAGGAGATACGTTTTTTGATGCCGAAACGCCTGCACTGGCACAGTTAATCCATTACTATAATCGATATCATAGGTCTATTATTGGTGTTCAGGAAGTAGAGGATCAATTCGTTTCGAATTACGGAATTGTATCGGCTAAAGCCCTGTATGAAGGTTTTCATAGTGTAATAGACCTTATTGAGAAACCAGCTCTTCCAATGTCACCGTCTAATTTGGCCATACTGGGTCGTTACATTTTGACACCTGAGATTTTCGAAGTTTTGGCCACACAAAAGGCCGGCGTAGGTAAAGAAATTCAATTGACGGACGCACTGATTACGCTGAACAAAATCGAAGCCATGTATGCCTGTGAGGTAAAGGGGCAATGGCATGACGTTGGAAACCATAGAGGATTTATTGCATCGATTCTTTCTGAAGCGAACAAGAGAGCCGATTTGAGGCCTTGGCTTCTCGAGCACATAGAAAAAATGTTAAGAGAAAAGGAGTGATAAATAATGAAGCGTCTTAACATTGTGCAAGTGATTTCTAACTTTCCAAATGCACGGAAGCTGCCGCCCACGAATCAGGGAGGGACAGAAAAAATCGTTTATGAATTGACTGAGAATCTCGTGCGAAGAGGTCATAGGGTTACTATTTTTGCTTCATTAGGGAGTCGAACAAGCGCTAGACTTGTCCCGTTCCCAAAGGGGCTTCGTAACCATGGAATAGCAAGTTATGTCTTGAATAATATGCCGCGAGATGTTGACGTTATTCATGATCATACGTTTAGATCTACACTTGGACGGCTCAATCTGCGTACTCCGACGGTATGCACTGTACATCTCCCTGTAAAACAGTGGGTGAAGCATCCTGTGTATGTTTCTAAACGAGCAAGAAAGGTGATGGGCAATAATCGCGGACACTTTGTGTATAATGGACTAAATCCTAATGAATATGAATTCAGTGATAAAAAGCACAATTATATGTTATTTATGGGACGTATTCTGAGAGAGAAAGGTGTCCTGCAGGCCATTGAGATTGCGGAGAGAACGAATAAAAAACTTATTATTGCTGGTCCGATAAAAAATAAAACATTTTTCCACAATGTAATTGCACCTCGAATTAGAAGAAATCCCAACATCCGTTTTGTTGGTCCAGTTGGAGGGAAGAACAAACAGAAGCTGCTCAAATATGCAAGTTGTTTGCTGTTTCCAACACTGTGGGAAGAGCCCTTCGGACTCGTCATGATTGAGGCTATGGCCTGCGGTACACCCGTAATCGCCTTGAAACGTGGCGCGGTACCCGAAGTTATGGCGGGGTTTCCGCAATTAATCTGCCGTTCCGTTTCTGAAATGGTTGCCAAGGTAAAAGCAGGCAATTACCCGCATCCGGCCGTGCTTCGTCGTTATGTCATTCGTAGATTTACAACCTCCCAAATGACAACAAAATACTTACAAATATATCAAAAGGTAATGAAAAAGTAATTTGCAACAACCTGCACGCATTCCATAGGGATGCGTGCTTTTTGCACGCTGCTGCCTATGGTTGAATATACTGCAGTACAATTCTGCAAACACACCGTGGGAGGCTACGGGATGCGTAAATACACAGTTAAACGGGACCAACGAGATTTTCGGGATTATTTTTACCGAAGCGTCAATTATATCAGGGAATCGCAATTGCCACGCAAAGTTGATTTGCGCAAGGAGCTGTCTCCTATCGTGAATCAGGGAAATTTAGGCTCTTGCACATCGAATGCCATTGTAAGCGGCCTGCGTGAGTATTGGCTTCGTCAAGAACGTGATTCAACGATACGGCTATCTCGTCTTTTTCATTATTGGCATGAGCGTAAATTAGAAGGTACGACCAATTGGGACTCTGGAGCAACTGTACGTGATGGCATGAAGGTGCTGCATAAAATAGGGGTATGTCCAGAAGCCGAATGGCCTTATCGTATAGCCAAATTTAAAGAAAAACCTGATTCTGAGGCGGAAGCTAATGCAGGACCCTACCGGATCGAAGGATACCATCGGATCCATGATTTGGCAGGGATCAAAGCTGCATTAGCTGATGGGCAGCCTGTTGTCTTTGGAATCTGGATTTATCAATCCTTCGAAAGTCCATTGGCGGCAAAAACAGGGCGGATCCCGTACCCAAATCGGAAAAAAGAGCAGATGTTAGGCGGGCACGCCTTATTAGCCGTCGGATATAAGGATGGTAAGAAGAAGGGACAGGGAACAGTCATCGTGCGGAATTCATGGGGAAAAGCATGGGGAGATCAAGGGTATTGTTACATGCCCTATGCCTTTTTCAAAAACAACGTGATGACGTTCGATTATTGGACCGGTAAATGAACCAACTTCAGGGAGGTGCAGAATCTATGTTAAGTGTGGAAGATGCAAATAAAATCATTGCGTTCTTATCTGCGGCTTATTTGGCAACCGAGGATGCAGAGGCAAGAGAAGAATTTCATCGTTTGGCCAACGAGCTAAGGAAATCATCCGGTCAACCATTGGAATAAATAGGAATCTCATCCGAAACGAGGGGCGGCTGGAATGCCAAAAGATAAGCTGATACTGCTTATATTAATTCTGTTCGTTTTACTTACTCTAATACTCGTAAGTATGTTCTAATGCAAAATCAGCCGTCTGCGAGTGTTCGCAGTCGGCTGGTTTTGGTTTGTTAACTAGAAGCCTTTGTACTGTGGTTCTTCATTTTCCAATTGCTGCACACGGGAGGCGACTTGATTTACGATGTCTTGTGCAGATAAGGCGGCCGCTTCATACAACTGTTTGGCTTCTTGATTTTGCGTGCCTAAAGCAAATGTTTCTAAGCTTGCTTGCGCACTTTTAAGTGAAGCCAATGTTGTTTTTACTTGAGAAGCTACTGTCATGTTGTGCACCTCTTCTTTAAGATTTGTGTAGGATAGCAAGCAAATTGATCGTTTTTCAATTGATTGCGATCTTTAATATGCCCTAACTTTTCACCCAGATATACAACAATTAATTCCAATAAATATTGTTCATAACGGCCATCTGATTCGTACATCTTAATTGCTGTATGATTTGACTTTCAAAGGGTTCTCTACGGTAGAAGCTCTAACTGAAAGCTTACCTTCCAGTCGTGGTGTCGTCCTATTATCTCCGTCAATGAGTGATAGCAGCAGTTCTGTCGCCTCCAAGCCAACCTCCATCCGTGGATAACAGATAGTTGTCAAAGCTGGCGAGACTTGCGAAGACATTAGAATATCTTCACACCCGGCGACAGCCAATTGTTGTGGGACAAGAATGCCGGATTCGCGGCAAGCTGCGAGGCAACCCGCCGCCATCAAATCATTTGCTGCTATGAGAGCAGTAAAATCAAAACCTTGCGTTAGTGTTGTGGTTAACGCTTCGAAAGCCCGCTCAAAGCGGCCGGCTCCTTCGAGAATGAATGGCTCCGGCAGATTCAATCCTTCGAGACGCATAGCTTCGCGGAAAGCAATGAGCCGATGAGCAATCGGATCCTGCGGGTCGCCAGCGGTCATGAAGGCAATCTGCTCATGCCCCTGTTCACGCAGATGAACAATTAACCGCCGCATTTCAGCTATCCAATCGACATCAACGACAGGGATGCTCGGCATGGAAACACCTGGATGCATCAGAGATACGACCGGGAGCTCCATTAGGTTGTAAAAGGCCTGACTTTCCTCACTTAACGTTTGACCGAGCAGAAGAATGCCGTCCACACGCCCCATTAGTGTATTTTTTAACTCTTCTTCACGTGCAGGTTCAAAGGAATGAAAAAATACTGAATAATTGCTAAGTTTAGCTTTTTTCTCAATATATAATAGTAATCCACCCTCGAAGGGATTTCCCACGAAATGGACGAGGACAGCAATTTGCCCTGTTTTTCTGGTTTTGAGGCTGCGGGCTGTTTGATTGGGACGATACCCTAGCTCATTGATTACCGCAAGTACTTTTTGCCTGGTTTCTTCTTTGACGATGCTTCGATTATTAAGCACATATGAAACGACAGCTACCGAAACACCAGCCCGGTCTGCGACTTCTTTCCTGGTAATCATAAGGAACTCCCTTTTCTTGTTTCTTCAAGGGTATCATAAATTTGGACAAATCTAAATGTACTCACTTTTCGTAGCAGCATCGCCTAACCATAGCTTTTTAAGAGGGACCATTGACTCATCTGGAACATAGAATTTGAAATAGTTTTCACTAATTGCACCGAGCAGTTGGCGGCGTATCGGATCTGCCCCTGTGAGTAGAGTTGGCGAAGCAGCATGGTAATCGATAGGTCTCATCCAGATTGGGCTATAGCCGATAAATAATTGGCGACGTGTGAAATCAGAACGATTCGGCGAACCAGCATGCCAAAGATTTTGAGCAAATATGAATACATCCCCAGGTTTACCGCAAATCTGCATTTCTCCTGGTATTGGCACATTCACGTCGGTTTGAACGGGATGGTAATCTGGCCACTTATGACTGCCCGGAATGATTTTCGTATTCCCGCGGTCTGGCTCAGACATATCACTCAAAATATAACAAACTTTAATGTAATAGGTGGATGTTAGTCCATTAATACATGGGAATTTGGGCGCTGGTCCATCCTGATGCCAGTTAATGAAGCTGTTGGTCTCAGTCTTGAGATCATCAGGATTTGGTTTGCGCACGGTCAGATGTGAGATATGAAGTTGGATGTTATAGCCCATCAAATTAACGATAAGTGGAAGCATTGTCGGATTGTCCATTAAGGACAAAATAGAGGAAGCTCGTTCTACACTATTGTAAATGTTGTAGGATAACGATTCTTGCTCATCGGAAAGGATGCCGTCAACGGCACTATTCAATTCTGCTATTTTTTCTTCCGATAGAACATTGCAAAGCAGTAAGTAACCGTCATTTTCAAATTGTCGTGAGAGCTCAGGGATATTCAGAGTTACTGTCGTCATTCTCATCTTCCTCCTTAAATTTTACTCGTGTAAAATTAGCTGAAATTTAATGGATAAGGAGCAATTTACTCTTTATCCATATAGTATAAAACATATTTTACTCGTGTAAATTTAAACTTGCAAGCTTATTTTATCACTCGCATCGTTAACATATAAATCCAACTCAAATTGATCATACTTGCTGTCAAAATAGCACATAATGAGGTTGTTTCGAGCTTTAGGAAGGGGAGGGAAAGCTTGTGGCGGATTGGATGAGTATCGTAATCAGATCGTTTTTTGCACTAGTCTTTTTGTTTGTACTGACGCGAATTCTTGGAAAAAAACAAATATCTCAACTTACTTTTTTTGAATATGTTCTTGGAATTACGATTGGTGACTTAGCTGGGGCAATATCCACCGATGTCGATGTAGAGTTCTGGCATGGCGTTATCGCTATACTCGTTTGGGTTCTCATCCCTTTAACACTAGAGATTTTGACACTCAAAAGTAAGACATTACGGCTTTGGTTTGAGGGTAGGGGAACTGTTGTCATTAAAGATGGTAAAATTCTGGAGGACAATTTGAAAAAAGAACGCTACACGGGCGATGAGCTACTGGCGCAGCTGCGCACCAAAAGTGTTTTTCGCATGGCAGATGTTGAGTTCGCTATGCTTGAGGCTAGCGGTGATTTAAGTGTTCTACTTAAAAGTGAACTCCAGCCTCTTACACCAAACCATTTGGGTATGAAGCTGAACATTGAGAAACCGACGCAGTCTGTCATCATGGATGGTGTCATTCAAGATGAACCCTTGGCCGCAACAGGAAGAGGAAGAGGATGGCTACATACGGAACTGGTTAAGCTAGGAGTAACGAAGGAGAATGTGTTCCTCGCACAAGTAGACACGCATGGCGAATTAACGGTCGATCTTTATGATGATAAATTAAAAGTGCCTCAACCGAGTGAAAGGCCTGCCTTATTAGCCACTTTGAAGAAATGTGAGGCAGATCTTGAACTATTTTCATTGACGACTAGTCATCCGCAAGCAAAAAAGATGTACGAGGCATGTTCGGTGCAGTTAACGAAGGTCATTCAGGATCTGTATATGATTCTAAGAACTTAGGGCATTAGAGGAAGCAGGAGGGAAAACATGGCCAACAACAAGAAGAAGAACTTGACAATGACGCAGCAGGAGTATCAGAAACTAGCGAAGAGGCAAGAGCCAAAAAGACCCGTTCTAATAAATTGCATGCGAGCCTTTCTCGTTGGAGGGACAATCTGTTTAATTGGTGAATGTTTCATGGAGATGTTCGTTAATTGGTTTGGTTTTACCGAAAAAACAGCAGGGAATCCAACGGTTGCCGTGTTAATTATCATATCCGTCATACTGACGAGCTTTGGTGTGTACGATAAAATGGCCCAATGGGCCGGAGCGGGAAGCTCCGTTCCTGTAACAGGTTTCGCAAATTCGTTATGCTCAGCAGCTATTGAACACAAGGCGGAAGGACTTGTGCTTGGAGTTGGCGGTAATATGTTCAAGTTAGCTGGCTCCGTCATTGTATTCGGAACCGTCGCAGCCTTTGTTGTAGGTATCGTACATCTTATCATTTCGGGTGGGGGTTGACCGTATGCTGAAGGGACATCAAAGCTGGGTCTTTGAGAATCGCCCCGTGATACTATCCACGGGGACGGTTGTAGGACCTGATGAAGGCCAAGGACCAATTAGTGAAGATTTCGATATCGTCCACGGCGATTTGACCGTTGGTCAAAAAACGTGGGAAAAAGCCGAAAAGGCGCTGCTAGAAGAAGCTGCGCAGCGAGCACTTGCAAAAGCCGGGCTTACTGACGGCCAGATACAGTTCTATATTGGAGGCGATCTGATGAATCAGATCATCTCCAATACCTTCGCTGTGCGTACGCTGAATATGCCGTACATCGGCATATTCGGCGCTTGCTCCACATCGATGGAAGGGCTCGCGTTAGCCGCGCAGCTGGTTGACTCGGGCGCAGCCAACTACGTGATGGCCGGCACCTGCAGCCATAACTGTACGGCGGAGAAGCAGTTCCGTTATCCGACGGAATACGGATCGCAGAAGCCGCCGACAGCTCAATACACAGTCACTGGCGCTGGGGTCGCTGTGCTGGGTAAGACCGGTGACGGTCCCGTCGTCACCTCGGCCACAATCGGACGAATCGTTGATATGGGCATCACGGATCCGTTTAATATGGGCGCTGCGATGGCGCCGGCAGCGGTAGACACCATTCAAACTCACTTCCGAGAATTGAATATTGAGCCTAGTTATTACGATCTAATCGTCACCGGTGATTTGGCAACAGTGGGTGTGAACATTGCGCGCGAACTATTCGATAAGCATAAGTTTCCAATTGATCAAACAACATATAACGACTGCGGGTTGATCATTTATGATCGCGAGAAGCAGACCGTTCAAGCGGGAGGGAGCGGTTGTGGCTGCTCTGCAACTGTCACTTATGGTCATCTCCTAAAGCGCATAAAGAGTGGCGAATTGAAGCGAATCCTAGTCGTAGCGACCGGAGCTTTGCTCTCGCCGCTTACTTTCCAACAAGGGGAAAGCATCCCTTGCATTGCACATGCTGTTTCAATTGAGTCTGGAGGGTTGTACGCATGAACTTTTTTTGGGCTTTTCTAATTGGCGGAGCTATCTGTGTATTTGGCCAACTTTTGATGGATGTCGGCAAATTGACGCCTGCTCATACCATGAGCACGCTTGTCGTGCTGGGCGCTATAGCAGACGGCTGTAATTTGTATGATCCGTTCATTGAATTTGCAGGTGCGGGTGCAACCGTTCCGATTACCAGCTTCGGCAACGCCCTGGTGCACGGGGCGTTAGAAGAACTTCATAAGGATGGCTATATAGGGATCATCACTGGTATTTTTAAAGTGACCAGCGCGGGGGTATCCGCGGCGATTATCTTCTCCTTTATAGCTGCTGTATTTGTCAAACCCAAAGGATAAGATGCTTAACGCCTATAGGTTCCACTACAACACTTAACAGAAAGACCCTAGATTAAGCAGTTAAAAGATGGCTCCTGTATTCGGTTTTCGCCGGGAGTCATCTTTTTTATGTCCAATTATAACCATTGCTAATTCGATTTAATGAGTCAAAGTTGTTACCAAATCTGCTGCCCTTAAATGTTTCTTCAACTGATCAGGAATCATTCCGCCGACTGAAAGAAGCAGCGGCCATAATAACAGCATCGCCCTAATCTCAAAACAGGCTTTACTATCTGATATTTGTCCATGCAATTCAAATGCCATTGAAATACAATAAACCATCTGATAGCAGAAGGGAGCGAGAT
>NZ_WHOC01000047.1:0-74129 GCF_013141785.1 Paenibacillus germinis | reverse complement strand
AGTTCACATCATAGGTTTTCATGATACCAAATAACATGGGATTATTATCCAATTTTTTTATATTTAATTTCAATTGAGGAGTCCGAATTTGTAAGCGTACCCTCGCGCTGTCTATCGTTATTTTCGTCCACTGAAAGGAAAAAGTAACAAGGAAAGAGAGTTAATACTTTGTTAATAATTCATTTAGATGGATTCAATAAGCGTATATTAAAATAAATGGTAAGGAAACGTTTCCCGCAAATTGTTTTTAAAGGAGAACAAAGATGAAACTTAGCAAAAAATCAATGACTGTACTTTCATTTACGCTTGGAGCTTGTCTATTTGTATCTACCGCTTTCGCCGATACGCTGCTTGGATCCGGGTATGATCGGTTGAAAGATTCAGCCAAAAACACGGCAACTCTGATGGAAAAGGATCTAAAAAACTATACGGTTGAGGCGCTGTATTCATTAAAAGATAATGATCAAACCTTGCTTCAAGCTTCCACCTTCGCGAAAATGGATACAGTAAACCAGCTGTCTGAGGAAAATACGGTGACTAAAACCGCAAAGGGCGAAACCACCTCCAGTTATTCGTATTCCGACAAGAAGCTTTCAGTTAGAAAAAGCGGAATGGATAATACCTATTACGTAACGGAATATCCGGCGGATGTGAACCGCAAAGGGCCAGCTGAATTCAGTAACCCTTTTAAAGAAAACGGAGCAGCGGAGATAGAAAAAATTGTTGACGCTGTAGTTGGCTCTCTGAAAGATTATGTGCAAGTAGAGGAAGGGACTGATGGCGGAAAAGTGTATTCGGGAAGCTTGTCCGAGGCACAGGTGCCGGCCGTTGTGAATGCAGTCTCCTCTTTTGGTATCAAGCAGATGCTTCATGATGAGAGAGATTTACCGAAAATAGAGAGCGATATTTTTGTGAAAAAGGTTGTAGGTACGGCCGTTGAAAATAAAGCAGGCTATCTGGAAAATGTGACGGGTGATATTACCCTGTCAGGAAAAGATAAAAACGGTGTTCAGCATGACTTAAGCTTAAATGTCATTGTAAAGCTTTCAGAGGTTGGCAATACGAAGATTGCCATGCCTGACCTAACAAGCGCAAAGGTTGAGAAGGTCAGTTATTCGGGCGGATTCAGCAGCAAATATGTGGGAACATATAAAAATGATATCATTATGGACAAAGACGGTAAGTTCGAGAAGATTGGCGAGAGAACGGTTGTCATCACAAGCGTAGAGGGCGATAAAGTGACAGGAAAGTATTCAGAAACTGTTTATCCAGGTTTTGAGAGCGAGTATCCAAACAAGGATGCATTTAACTTTGAATACAATCCGGCGACATCTTCAACTTTTACTTACACAGATGCGAAGGGTGAACAGAAAAACGGAACGATTCATCCAAACTCTGCTGGCAAGGTTTATTTTGAAATGAACATAGAGGTCATCGATAAAAACTCGTGGAAATCTAGCAGCTTGAAACCATATTACGATGGAGAATTTAGACGCATATTTGAATAGAAATGATGTTCAGGAGGCTGCTGATGCGGCTTCCTGAGCATTTTTAGGGAGATGATGAATTGACAGTCAAGGCGATTGAAATAAACGACTTAACCAAGTCATTTAAGAATGGCCGGGGTATCAGCGAGTTGAATTTAGAAGTAGATCAAGGGGATATATTCGGTTTTCTAGGACCTAATGGCGCAGGAAAGACGACAGCCATGAAGATGATAACAGGACTTATGAAACCGGATCGAGGCGATGTGAAGATTTTCGGAGCGAGCATTTTAGAAGACTACGTCAATGCGATGAAGCATGTAGGCTGTATGATTGAAACAGCAGAATCGTATCCCTATTTGACGGCAAATGAAAACCTGAAACTGTTTGCGAGGTTCTATCCAGAAGTTGATCAGCGAAGAATCGATGAATGTCTTGAAATCACGGGGATGCTGAAGTATAAGAATGAGAAATCTCAAAAATTTTCGCTCGGGATGAAACAAAGACTGGGGATAGCGGCGGCGATTCTATCGAGACCGAAACTGTTAATTTTGGACGAGCCTTTAAACGGACTGGATGTAGAGGGGATGCTGGAGATGAGGAAGTTGATCAAACAGCTTTCCCAGGAAGGCACGACTTTTTTTATTTCCAGCCACTTGATTCACGATGTGGAACTAACGTGCACAAGAATCGGGATTATTTACGGCGGCAAACTGGTCAACGTAGAATATACCCAAAATATTTTGTCTTATTATTCGTCGCTTGAGAACTATTTTGTTAGTGAGGTGGACAGGAATGGCAGGGTTTAAAGCTGCATTTATGAATGAGGCCGTGAAGCTGCTAAAAAAGAAAAAAATGATGGCTGCCGCGATATTGTCCATTCTTGCCGTAATGATTGGTCAAATTGCCGTAACAACGATAAAGCATGGCCTTGGATTAAGAGTTGTAGGGAGTGTTGAATTTCCCATTGTAGTTCTGTCGTTTATTGCTTATACGCTTTTACCGTTGTTTGCTATTTTTGTAGCGATCGATATGTTTAACGGTGAATCCTCATCGAATACGATGAAAATAACACTTTTAAGACCGGTCTCCAGATTCGGTGTTTTTAGTGCGAAGGTTTTGAATTTAGCTCTATTTATTGCAGGGAATCTTTTGTTTGTCATGGTTCTTTCGCTACTGGCTGGTTTTATATTTAATCCTTCGTCCGCCAGCCTGCTTGGGATCGTAAAGGTCATTGTGTCATATGGCTTAACTTTTTTTCCTGTATTTGTGTTTGCGCTTATCGTCGTGCTGTTATCCAATGTGATTCAGGGAGGACTAGCCGTATTTTTCCTCTCCATTCTTGTGTTTATTGGTTTTAATTTTCTGGGGATTGTGTTCTCATCCTATTCGAGTTTTTTTATCACGTCGATGTTTGACTGGTATACCCTCTGGATTTCTGAATCGATCAATGTTTTTAAAATATTCCGCCAGATATTAATCATGTCAGGTTGTGGTATCATGTTATTTACTACGGGGTATTACTTGTTTGATAGCAAGGATATATAGAAAGGAATATACATGCACTTAACGAAACGTTTTTTCACGATGAATACGCTGGCTGTGCTGCTTTCCATCGGTTTGACGATCCTGGCTGTTATTATTTTTGTTGCTGCTTATACGAAAGTTTTTGGCCGCGAAGCCGATACGAAGGAGTTTCAGAAAGTGTTCGAGGTCAGGGCAGCGATCAGTGAGATCAAAAGAGAAGCGTTGACCTTGGGGTTCGAGCATCTCTTGGATAAGAAGTATCAACAAGAACTCTCTGATCGAGTGAACGTTTTGGGTGCCAGTGCCATCATTTTAGTGGGTAGAGAGGTTTTGTACGCCACTCAAAATTATAATAAGATTGATATCGAGAAAAGCCTAATGATGTCCGGCGACAGGTCTAATCGCGATGAGATAGAGCTTGATGGCAAAACGTATATGTTTACCAGAGCGGATTATAAACTTCCGTCCGGCGAAACGGGCATTCTGCTGCTGCTTGCGCCTATCAAGGTGAAAACAAGCTTTTATATGCTGCTTGGCATCTTTACGGTCAGTTTTTTCACGGTTGTTTTTTTGCTAATGAATTTTTGGATTTCGTATAAGTTCTCACGCGGAATTATTTTACCGATTTCCAGATTAAAGGACGCCGCTATGAAAATCAGGGAAGGGGATCTAAGCGGCGAGATTTCCGAAGAAGGCGAAGGTGAGATTCGGGAATTAGGCAGAACCTTGGAGTTAATGCGGATCAAGTTGAAGGAGTCTGTCTATTTACAGCAAAAATATGATGATAACAGGAAGTTTTTAGTTTCAAGTATTTCTCATGACTTAAAGACGCCTGTGACTTCCATTAAAGGATATATCGAAGGGATTATCGATGGGGTAGCCAAGACGCCTGAGAAAATGGAGGAGTATCTAGAAACCGCCCGATCCAAAGCCATTTTGGTAAACGCGATGATTGATGATCTCCTTTTATATTCTAAGCTCGATTTGAACCAGCTTCCTTACCATTTTGAGAAGAGTGATTTGGCGAGTTATTTCGAGGATTGCGTCGCGGATCATAAATATGAGTGTGAAAAAGCTAATTTATCCTTAGCGTTAAGAAATGAATTAAAGGAGCCTGTCAAAGTATTAATTGATGGTGAAAGATTAAAGAGGGTCGTGCAAAACATTCTTGATAATGCTATGACGTATGCAGAAAAGGCAAATGGAAAGATTGACATTATACTCAGGGAAACGAGAACATCTGCTATTATTGAAATTAGGGACAATGGAAAAGGAATACCCGAGGACAAGCTTCCCTTTATATTTGAACGATTTTATCAGGTAGACCCTTCAAGAAAAAGCGGCAGTGGACTAGGTCTTGCTATAGCTAAGCAAATTGTAGAAGGGCACGACGGGAAAATATGGGCTAAAAGCGCTGTAGGAGAGGGAACCGGGATCATGATATCTCTTAAGAAGTTCTAACATGTCTGGAGGTTATGATGAAAAGAATTTTGATTGTTGAAGATGACCAAAGTATTGCCAATCTGCAAAAGGATTACCTGGAGCTCAGCGGATACTCGGTTAAGATGGTGAACAGCGGCACAGAGGGTTTGAGAGCTCTGAAAGAGGAAGAATTTGAGCTTGTTATATTAGATATCATGCTGCCAGATATGGATGGGTTTGAAGTGTTGAAAACAATACGTGAGCAGGATGATATTCCAGTGCTTTTGGTATCGGCAAGAGCAGAGGAAATTTATAAAATTAACGGTTTAGGCCTCGGTGCGGACGATTATATTACAAAGCCGTTCAGCTCGGGTGAGCTGGTAGCACGAGTTGGTGCCCATTTGAAAAAGTTCGAGCGGATGAAAGAGCGGTTTGGGAAGGGGAATGAGGGAAGCACGATCCAGATTAGGGGCCTTGAGCTTCAAAAAGATGCGAGAAGAGTTTTTGTGAACGGAAATGAAGTCGTTCTGGCCCAAAAGGAATTTGACCTGCTTCTGTTTCTTTTGCAATATCCCAATCGAGTATTTGGCAAGGAAGAGCTATTTGAGAGGATCTGGGGGATGGATGCGATGAGCGACGCCTCTACGGTAACGGTTCATATTGCCAGAATCAGAGAGAAAATTGAGGAAATCCCATCTAAACCCCAGTACATAGGAACCGTTTGGGGATCCGGATACAGGTTTATGGTATGATCCATATTTGAACGATTTTTGCCATTCAGTTCCATGGCGGAAGAAGCTTTATATCTGCAATAATATAATGATGACTTTATTTTTAGCTTATGCTGCCATCATGATCTGGATGTAGGTAAGTTTATGCAGAGGTGTTTGAAATGGACAAATTTGTCTATAAAAAATCTGCAGGTATTACTGCGTTATCAGCAAGTATGACTGAATTTAAGTATAAAAAGCACGCTCACAAGGAGTATGCAATAGGCGTAACATTGCGTGGGATTCAACATTATAACTTGGATGGCAGTCTACAATTATCCTATCAAAATGGAATTATGCTTTTTAATCCAGAACAGGCCCATGACGGAATGGCACATGATAAGGAAGGCCTTGATTATGTGATGTTATATATTGAGCCGCAATTGTTTTTAGAGGTTATGGAGAAAAAGGATATCGTACGTTTTTCAACTCCTATTGTGTATGATCGTAAACTTGAACAACGAATATTAAGTCTTTCTCATGCCATATTAAGCGAAAAAGATGAGGCGTTGTGCAGTGAATTGCTCATATCCCTCACGGATAGCTTGATTCAAACGAATCTTTCTACAGACGACAAAAAAGAGAACGCGCTAATTAGAAAAGCAAAGGATATGCTTCATGCCAACTTAGAACATGTACTTAAGCTTGATGAGATCTCTAAAGAGCTCCATATATCGAAATTTCAGTTTATCCGATTATTCAAGTCTCATACTGGAATTTCACCCTACCAATACTTTCTTAACTGCAAAATCGAACTTGCAAAGCAGTTAATCGAAAAAAATAGAGATATTTATTCAGCAGTAGCTGCATGCGGTTTTGTTGATTTAACCCATTTAAATAAACACTTTAAAAGTGTATATGGAACAACAGCATTTGACTATATATCACATATGTACCCACGACGATGAATCCCACCCTCAAGCTTTGTCTTGGGGGTAGGATTTTTCGTCGTTTTGGGATCAAAATCGTCGAGCAATATCTGCGAGAAGCCTGACTCCATCCCGCAATTGCCCCTCATTGACGAATGAATAGCTTAAGCGGATCCAGGATTGCATCTCTCTGAGTGGATCACAGATCATACCCGGAACAAAAGAGACCGAATGCCGAACGCTTTCTTTCAAAAGCTCTTCTACAGGAATTGCTTCCGGAAGCTTAAGCCACAAATTGAAGCCTCCTTTTGGACTGACCCAACTCCATCCGGTAGTGGATAATTCTTCCTCCACAATTTCTTTTCTTATTTGAAGGGCGATGCGCAGCTTCTCCAAATGTTGTCTAATTCGTTCTGACTCGAAGTAGTGTAGAAAGATTTTCTGGTTGACCAGAGGAGTTCCGTTATCAGCCAACGATTTTGCGGTAATGAGTGGTTTTATCACGGATGGACGACCAATAACGGCGCAAATACGCAGTCCAGGTGCCACATATTTACTGAAGCTGCGGAGATATACAACCCACCCATCTGTATCGTAAGAAAAAATGGGTTGAGGAGGCGGCTGATCAAAATACATCTCGTGTATGGCATCATCTTCTATTAATAAACAGCGATATCGTTCAGCTAGTTCGACAAGCTGCTTGCGTTGGTCTGGAGGAACCGTATACCCTGTAGGATTGTGAAAGGTAGGATTCATATAAAAAATACGGGGTCGGTGCTGTTTCATGAGCATTTCGACTTTCTCCAAATCATAGCCCTCGGGGGAAATGTCGACAGGAATAAACCGTGCACCCTGTTGACGGAAAATATCAAGCGCGGCACTATATGTTGGCCTTTCTACCAAGATGAAATCCATTGGTCTGATGTATACCCGAGAAATTAAGTCAATTGCCTGCTGACCCCCGGTCGTTATTAATAGATCGCTTACTGTCAGTTGAATACTATGATGGCGCTTCATGTACTGGCAAAGGAATTCACGCAGTTCTTCATCCCCTTGTACACTGGAGTAGGTTCCCATTAATTTCGGATAGATGTCGAATACTTTCTTAACATATTCAGATAGGTAAAGATTCGGCAGTAAATTCGGATCAATCAATGATTGGGAAAATTGATAAATAACTGGTACCTGTTGAATTTCAGATAAAGAGTTTTTCAAGTGGCCGGAAGAGGTGATAGGGCTTCTATCCGTATACTCGGAAATAACATGTTCCGTGAAGTCAGGATTTACATAATATCCCGATTTCTCCTTTACATAGACCTTATCGTTTTGTTTCAGCAACTGATACGCTCGAAACACCGTTAGCCGGTGTACCCGGAGTTCTTGGGCGAGCAGCCTAATCGAAGGGAGCTTGTCATGTGCTTTTAACTCTCCGCGCTCGATCCTGGTGATGATATAATCGTATGTTTGTCTAAATAGTAGTTTTGTATCATTTGTCGTTGTGTGCATATTCTTCATACCTTGTTCACTCCCTATTTCACTTATTATATACCAATCCCCCATAATCTGTTCTGCTACCTAGCATCTGTTCTATTGCCTCCCTTGTATAATACATATCAAGAGGGGGAACATCCATGATTATTTTCAATTACTTGCTCGTATGTCTCATTTTTGGTACCACGTTTTTAGCAATAAAGGTAGGTGTCGACGCTTGGGCGCCGCCTTTCTTCTCCGCGGGAATAAGGTTCTTCCTTGCAGGTCTGATATTGTTCTTTTGGATGGTATGGAAGAAAAAAACCAACTTATCGCTTTTAATTCACAAAGAAATGCTGCTTACGGGAATTGGCTTGACATTCGGTACATTCTCTACGTTGTACTGGGCCGAGCAATATGTCTCATCCGGTTTCGCTGCCGTTTTATCTGCTACAGCTCCAATGATGATGCTTGTGCTGCAAACACTTGTCCTGCGGCAGAAGACAACGTCACGATCTGTTTTCGGCTGCATCCTCGGATTCGTTGGAATCGTATTGTTATTGCTTCCACACCTTACAATAACCGCTAATATAAGGTGGATAATCGGATGCGTCGCTATTTTGTTCGGACAGATCTTCTATTCCTCAGGCGCCTTATATTCCAAACGGGTTATTCGGAAATTCCCACAAGCATCGCCCATTGCGCTAAACGCGGCTCAGATGATTTATGGAGGTCTGCTGCTTCTTGTTCTGTCTTTATTCACGGAACATGTGGACATCAAGAGCATGTTGACAACAAAGGCGATTGGGTCACTTCTATACTTAATTGTTATCGGCTCAATGGTAGGGCATAGTCTATTTTATTGGCTCGTCGCCAAAACGAATCCCGTATTTCCGACTACTTGGCTCTATATTTCGCCGACGATTGCCCTTACATTCGGCGTGTTATTTTATGGTGAGACGATCACTTGGGTATCGGCAATAGGGGTGATAACAATTATCACTGGAACAGTTTTTGCCAATCTGGACAGCTTGAAACAATTGATCAATAAGAAGAGAATAGACTCAATACCCGTTAGACAGGCTAAAGTTTTAGACTGAATAAATCGGTATGGATAGGATAGGGCTAAGTTCTTGTCATCTGACACAAATAGAAAAAAACCACCATATATGGTGGCAGGGTTTCCAGAAGCATTTGAATAACTAAGCATCCGGCCATCTTTGAAGGTTGGGTGCATTTTTTTATCCTTCACAGGAGCCATTTATTTGTTTAGATTATTATTTAGCTGTGGTTGGGCTTGGCTTGAGGGAAGAAGCTGTTTTCGATGATAAAGCCCGTAATACAGAATGGCAGAGCACGCGACAACCATTCCAGCTATGAAGTACATCGTATGGTAATTCGTTCTCGAAGCGACAGCGCCAAGTACATAGGAGCCAATCCCATATCCAGAGTCGAAAAGTAAGAAATACGTGCCTGTCGCAAGCCCTCTGCGGTGAGTCGGCGCGGCTTGAATAGCGATGGTCTGAAAGCTGGGAAGCATCGCCCCGAATCCAAGGCCAAGCATACCTCCTGCTACTAAAAATAGGATAGGGGAAGCCGCTATGCTTAGGGTTATCATCCCTAATGTGAAAAGGATGACTCCAGGATATACTAATAAATGAGGACCTGAACGATCAAACCATTTTCCTGTAAAGGGTCTGGATATAACAATCATCAAAGCGAACACCATGAAGAAATAACTCGCATACGAATCCAACCCGATGGTTTTGGCATACACGGAGAGAAACGTAGTAATAGCTCCATAAGAAAAGGCCAACACACTGCCGGCCAAAGAAATTGGCAAAGCCCGCGGCTCAATGAACTTTCTCCAACCAGACTCTGATTTCACGGCCACTCTAGAGATAGTTTGAGGAATACGAATGGTCACTCCCAACAAGAAAGCAAGAAGCGCGAACACAATGCACACACCAAATAGAAGATTATTATTGTGAGTCTGCATAATGGTTAGCCCTAGAAAGGGACCAACAACCATAGCCAAGCTCATGAAAAGGCTGAAATACCCAATTCCCTCACCTTTGCGCCGATCAGGAACAAGCTCGATGGCAACTGCGCCTGCAGCCGTTGTAGCCATTCCGAAACCTATGCCATGAAGAAACCTTAAGCCTAGTAAAAAAGTATATTGATGAACGAGTGGATACAACGCCGTACAAATCATAAATAGCGCAAGCGAGAAAAGTATGATCTTCTTCCGGTTCCATTCATCCATCCACTTACCAGTTAAAGGCCTTAAAATGACGGTTGAAATAATAAATACGGTCATGACTAGACCAATCTGCTGTTGTCCACCATGCAGCGTATCCGTAACGAAGATTGGCAGCGTGACGGCGAGGATGTAAAAAGTCATAAATAAAAAAAAGCTGCTGAAACAGACAGCAACAAAATTACGATTCCACAATTTCTGATTCGTATTCACTGTGAATCCTCCACTTCCTTGATGCATGCATTGGCTTGGTTGGTCAATTGGATGAGCATTCCCCGCAAAATCGATGTTTGTTCCTCCGTAAAACAGCTAAGAACCGAGTCGATTACCTTCTGCTCAATTGGTGTCAGAACATCATTCAAAGCTTTGCCTTGCTTCGTAATAAAGGTAAGAAACGATCTTCGATCCGTCTCATTGGCCCGTCGTTCCACAAAGCCTTTGCGCTCCAATTGATCGAGGATTCGAGTGATATTAGTCTGATCCTTTTCAGCTCGGACCGCCAGTAACTTCTGTGTAATCCCATCTTCATCAGCTAAACGATTGAGTACAGCCCATTGCTCTGTTGTCATATCATACGGCTGAAAATGGCTGTTCAATAACTGTGTCAAACGTCTTCCGGCATGGTTCAAAATAAATCCAAATGAGTTATCCAATCCCAAAATCATTCACCCCACGAAATTAGTTGCTATAGCAATTATATTCCTAGCAAATAAATTCGTCAATAAAATGAATCCCGAGATGTATAACATTTTCGAGAACGGACATATTACTTTATGACGGTGATTCAGCGAGGTGTTGTGTCGCATATTATGCAGCTAACTACCAGGGAAGTTGTTATTGAATCTATATAGAAGCGAGGAGATGTGCCGCAGATTCATTAATGTAGTCATGCACTACAGGAATGTGATGAGGTAGAGACCCAGCTAAGTAAGGTTCAAGGCAAAAGTACCATCAATCCTATCACCGTCGAAAAGGACCCTGAAAGGGGTCTTTTTTTTTGAGGAACAAAACACCCATTGCTTTTTGGGATTAAATAAATATAATGGTTATTAAAGGAATACGAATAAGGCAACGACGAGAAAGAGTAGTTGGACCCCGTTCTTTGGGCAGAGAGCTCCGGTAGCTGAGAAGGAGTAAAGAAACGTCTGACGAACATGGTATCAGAGCCGTGCATCGAACCCTCATGGGAGGAAGTAGGCCGCACCGGGCGCACCCGTTAACGTGCCAGGGTATAATCACCTTATTTGGTGACGTACCTGTAGAGGCCGGTAACCGTGAGGGATCGGTAAATTTAGGTGGAATCACGTGAGCTATAGCTTTCGTCCTTTTTGAGGACGGGGCTTTTTTTGTTTTCAAAACTTATTTGTTCAAAAGGGAGGAATTGGAAATGAGCATCTTTATTGGTGGCGCTTGGCCATATGCAAACGGATCACTTCATTTAGGTCGAGTAGCAAGCTTACTGCCTGGTGACGTAATCGCTCGTTATTTTCGGTTAAAGGGAGAAGAAGTCCTATATGTTTCAGGGAGTGATTGTCATGGAACGCCTATTTCGATTCAAGCTAACAATGAAGGTGTTTCCCCTAAAGTAATTGCCGATCGGTACCATAATGAATTTTTAGAATGTTTCCGTAAAATTGGATTTTCTTATGACCTATATACTCGGACGGACAATCCATTCCACTACGAAGTTGTACAAGAGCTTTTTGTTCAACTGCTGGATCATGGTATCCTGTATAAAAAAGCAGTTGAACAAACCTATTGTGACGGTTGTGAACGCTTTTTGCCAGACCGCTATGTGGAGGGGAACTGTCCTCATTGCGGAAGTGCGGCACGTGGTGATCAATGCGATTCCTGTTCGGCATTATTGGATCCTTTGGAACTTCATAATCGTTCATGTAAAGTATGCAACGGGACGCCATCATCACGGTTTTCAGATCATTATTTCTTGGCACTATCGAAATTTCAGCATGAGCTAGAAGCCTTTGTTGATCAGGCGGAAGGTTGGAGAGAGAACGCCACCCAGCTAACCAAGCGTTATTTGGCAGAAGGGCTGCAGGATCGAGCTGCTACCCGGGATCTTGATTGGGGCGTAGATGTTCCCTTAGAAGGATTTGAAGGAAAAAAAATTTACGTCTGGGTGGAGGCTGTAAGTGGGTACCTTTCTGCAAGTAAGCAGTGGGCAAATCAATGTGGTGAATCATGGGTAAAGTTTTGGACGAAAGAGGGGGTAAAATCGTACTATATCCATGGTAAGGATAATATTCCTTTTCATACGTTAATATGGCCTGCTATTCTACTTGGTATAGGGGGTCTACACCTACCAGATCAAATCGTTTCTAGCGAGTTCCTTACTTTAGAAGGAAAGAAATTTTCAACAAGTCGAAACTGGGCAGTATGGGTGCCCTATATTTTAGAGAAGTATGAAGCGGATTCTGTGCGTTATTTTTTAATTGCAAATGGACCTGAAAATCGCGATACAGATTTTTCCTGGAGAGAGTTTATATACAGTCATAATGGGGAGTTACTTGGAGCGTTCGGGAATTTTGTGAATCGAAGTTTGGTATTTATAGAGAAATTTTATGAGGGCAAAATTCCTTTTGGTGCAATAGATTTAAAAATGAAACGACAAATTGAAGAGCTGTATTACCATTGTGGAGACCTTATCGAACAAGGTAGGCTGAAAGAAGCGTTGGAGAGCATATTTTCTTTTATTCGAAGCTGTAATAAATATTTTGATGAACAAAAACCGTGGATACAGATAAAAGAAAATGTGGACTCTTGTAGCAATACTCTATTTACTTGTGGTCAAGTTATTGCGAATTTGTCAACACTGTTGGAACCGTTTGTACCCTTTTCTTGTAAGAAGATTCGAGGTTTTCTAGGCTTAGTAGAGCCCTCCTGGGGTTATGTTGAGATTCCAGCTAGTAGAGAACTTACACAAGTTGAAGTATTGTTCCAAAGGATTGACGTCAGCCGGATAGAAGAGGAGGTCCTGCGACTAAAAAGCCATTGAAAAGAAAAGAAGGAGGGTTTCTATGGGGTCCCGTGTAGTAGTTGTAGAATACGATCCTAGTTGGGTTCAGTTGTTTGAATAGTTGCGAGACTTCGTACTCCCGGTATTAAGCGACCTAGAAGTCAGGATAGAACACGTCGGGAGCACATCCGTAGCGTCATATCCATTTTAGAGATTACTTGAGAAGTCATCCAGAGGACGCTAAAATGTACGGCGATTTGAAGATGGAGCTTGCGCTTCGATTCCACAATGATCGTTTGGCATACTCTAATGTTAAGAGTGATTTCGTAAAAGGGATATTGAAATAAAAATTCAGTCAGCTGGGATTTTCGGGTATTCTGACCGTGCAAATACATTATGCCTGCACACGGCTTGATCAGACTTAGAAGGAGAAATGAGATAGGTTCAAAAGTCCCTATCCCATTTGGAAAATATTTGCTAAAATTGATCAAGTGAATCGCAAGATGAATATCTTTAGCGTTCTTTAGGATCTTTGATCATTTGAGCTCTCAGAGGGAGCAGCAAGGCAAGCACTTGAACAATATCCCTTCCAGTTACTCTTAATTCAATCAGAGAATCGGCCAAATGGCCTAATACATCATCGAAATGCTCAGAAGTAATATTCAGGTGTTCATGAGATTGCGTCAAGCTTTTTCCTGTGTAGTAATTCGGACCACCGGATGCAAAAGAGAGGAATATCGTTTGATGCTCCATAAGTTTTGTAAAATCAACATGTTGGAAGTAATGTGACACTCTCGAATCATCTTTAATTTTGTCATAGAAAAGTTTAACTGCCGACTGAATACCATTTTTTCCTCCAAGACGCTCATACAATGATAGGTTCTGTTCGTTCCTGTTCTCCATAGCCTGCCCCCTTGTTATAATTTCCTTATTTATCCATTGTAAGAAAATCTCCTACCTTAAGGCAAGTGAAATTTCATCTTGAATCCAAGGAGTGTATGTTCAGAAAAGGAGAATACCATGCAGCCGATTCAAGTTTTCGTGTGCGACGATGATCCGTTATTTCGTGAACTAATCGTCGATTATTTATCACGTGAGCCCGACCTGTTTATATCCGGATCTGCCGCTTATAAATACCAACTGTTAAAAGCTATTGAAGAAATACCTATTGATATATTGCTGCTAGATATCAATTTAACGGGAAACAATTATGATGGACTTGAAGCGGCCATTGAATTACAATCAACAGAACCTAACCTGAAGATAATCGTTCTCTCCTCACTGGACGAGGAGGAGGTCATGACTCATGCCATCGCATACGGACGTGTTAGCAATTATATTACTAAGGCACATTACCGAGATATCCCAGATGCCATTCGTGGCGTTGCGGAAGGTAAGGGAAACCTGCATCACTCTTCTGCCGGCAAATTAATGAGACGGGTGGCTTCTTCCTATGAAGAGGAGCTTAAAAGAAAATTAACCCCGCTCCAAAAGGAGATTTTACGCTATCTTCAACAAGGCAAAAGCAGCAGCGAAATTGCGGAGCTCTTGTTCTACAACGAACAGTCCATCAACAACGAATTATGCAAAATTACCAAGCTAATCAAAGGTAAGTTCCCCTATTTGGAGTGGCTTAGAATCAAAAAACACAATCGCCAACACCTCTTGGAAATGACGATTCAGCTGCGGTTGTTGGAATAAAGAAATAAATCGGACGTTGGAAACGTCCGATTTACTTCTTTAAACAAAGCCTGGAGGATCGGGCTGCGGATTGAAGGCATGTAAGGCAAAAGGGGCAGATGTGATTCCCGGGGGATCGGGCTGTGGATTAAATGATGGCGAAAGCATGACCCCTGCAGCAGCAACTAGTAAGGAACACAGAAAAGTTATTTTTTTCATCGGGTTAACCTACAGGCTGAACGATGACTGTATAATAGCCCCATAAGCCGGTACTATTCGTGATTTTCACAGTTACTGTCGTTTTGGCCCCGTCAGCGCTGAACAAGATTTTAGATCCGAAATTTGTAATTTGTACATGTACAGATTGGCTCAACACACCTGTGATTTCTATGGATTGCACATCATACATAAATTTTGTCGGCAAATTCAGTTCAACAGGACCACTACCACCTGGGTGCAGATACACCGTACCCAAGTTATGGATGTAAAAGGGTGGCAACTGGCGGATCACCGTGGTTTGCGGAGTTGTGGACAAGAACTCATTTGGCGAAGAAGTTTGGGCACTCGCCGCCACTGGTAAAGCCAAGATAGCAGAAGCTACAGCACCTAGTAAACCTAATTTGATTGTCTTTTTCATTATAAAAAGCCTCCTGTTTTTTCCCTCTAGGGGGTTATTTGCTACAAAATCATCATAAGCCATTTCCAAAGGGGGAAATATACTCGGAAATCAGAGTATAAAGGGAGTCAGGAATTCACCATCCCTTAGCGAACAAGTTGGTCTTGTGGAAAACTGTTTGAGACGGAATCGTCAATTAGGTAGTTGACAGGTGGGAATACAATGATCTTTTCAGCCATTATTGATCTTTTACTTGCCGTTTTGCTTTATTTTTATGGACGAAAACAGGAAGCGACGAAGTGGTTGGTATTATTTTTGATTTTCGCAGGTGTGGGAAGCCTTTCCGAAGTAGTTGTTGAACCTGTATGGCGCAGCCTTTTTTTCTTTATTCTCCAAACTTGTACCCCTTACGGTTTCCTCATGTTCTCGATCGTATATTCCGTAACCACGACTCGCCGAGTCAAAAATACGCTCGCTTGCGCACTTTTACTTCCGATTATCATTACACTCCTTATTACCCCGATGAAGCAAAGTATTCAGTTAGATTTTGTCATTTTGTTTTACTGGTCGGTTCCCTATTACCTGGTTGGATGTTTATTGGTTATTTATTCTTATAGCAAGGAAACAAATTTGGTAAGAAAAAGAAATCGTCTTATTACAGTCTTTTTTGTTGTCCCTCCTGTAGTCGTTATTGTTGTGTTAAATCATATGGAAAGAGCGATTCGTACATTTGACGGGTATCGGTACATCAGTATGTTCGTATGGATGGCTTTTGTTGTTTTTATTGTATCCGCGATCCGATTCGGAGTACTTGGCGTAAGAATTAAATTTGAAAAGCAATTACATGATCAGACGATTATAGGGATTGTATCTGGTGCGGCAATGCTTAATCATGCAATGAAAAACCACATTACCAACATTGATCTGCTGACGGGCCGTCTGAAGGAAAACTTACAATTCCGACTGCATGAACAAACGGAGCAAGACATTGCGAATATCCAAGCGGAGACGAGACAAATGATGTTCATGGTAAATCGGATCAAGAAGCATATCGAAGATATAGAGATTGTAGAAGGTCCAATCAACTTGTCCGATATTGTGGCTCAGGCGATTCATTCCAATCGCTATTTGCTTGACGATAAAGGGATTACACTTGTTACAGACTATCCACCTTCTTACCATTTGATGTGCGATAAGCTTCACATGCAAGAAGTATTCGTTAACTTGATTCGTAATGCGATCGATGCTGTGGATTCGGAAAACGGGACGATTGAAATCAAAATTCATGAGAGCAAAAAAGAAATTTTGATCGAGTTCTCCAACAATGGAAAGGGAATAGATAAGGCGACTGTCGCCCAGCTGTTCGAGCCGTTCTTTACCACTAAACATCAGGAGAATAATTTCGGGCTGGGTCTGACTTATTGTTATCTGATCCTGCAGAAGCATGGAGGAAGTATTGGAGTAGTAAGCGAACAGACCGGCACGACTTTCACCATTCATTTGCCGAAAAGTCGCAAAATATTACGTAGTAACAGCTTAGATCAAGGTCAAAGAGATCAAAAACATTCTTTATAAAAGTCCGAAGTGGAGTGACCACTAGGACTTTTTTTATTTGTTTATAAACCGTCAACCATTTATGAGCTGTCAATCATCACTTTTTCGAGTATATTTCCGCGAGTGGTATTCGATTACGATAAGGATCGAACCAACCAAATGAGGGAGGAATACAATAATGAATGTGAATGGAAAGTTACACGAAATCACGAATATACCACTATTTATCTCGAGCTACTCAGCGAATCCCGCGCATCCGAACCCGGCATCTTTCAAACCTATGGCCGAGGCTCAGATATATCTGGGAACCGACTTTCCCGCGGGCTTTACAAATAGTTTTATACCGGGATTTTCCTTTCAAGCGAAAACCGATGCAACCGGCGCATTCACCATATTCGTACCGGATGGATTCCCTAATACGATCAAGGCTTTCTTATTGGCAACGCATATGATCATGAAAGTGCTCCCGCCATTAAACGTTCCCATTTTTGCGCCAGTATACCGATCAGAAACGTTCCAATTCAGTCAAATCAATTCGAAAGTACAAGATATTTATGTGATTCGAACGGATGGAACGACGCAGCAAAGCTTCTCTCAAGCACAGATTAACGAAATGACTGCCAACATACGGCAACAAATGCATCTGGATAGTCTTTCCGCATTTATTAACGACGGGCTTATCGGCATCACGGGTCAAGACCAAGGAGCAACACTCAAAGCTGACCTATTTCTAAGTCCGTTTACAGGACCAGATCTGAATAGTTTTATCAGCGAAAAGGTCGATAATATCGATATCGATCTGCCCGGACCTGATTTTATCGTCGGACTCTTTGTAAGCAAGGATGAAATAGCGAAGCAATTCCGACAAGGAATTCATAATATGATGCCTTCGTTGAACAAACAAATTATAGACAGAGTTCAAAAGGATTTCGGCATGTTGATCACTCAACTTGAAAAGAATACAAACAGCAAAGTGACTCTGACGTTCGAAAAACTGCGGTTCCCTGTAGTAGAAACCAAAATCTTCGGTCCATTCACCATAAAAACTCGTGCTATTGTACCGGATCTTTTCGTTGGCCTATCTCGAAAACTGTTCAGTTAGAATTTTATTAGATTAAATTCAAAAGAAGCGTACACTCTTGATGGAGAGTGCGCTTTTTTTGCTCGCAAATGATATTCTTAAGTTATGTTAATTTTAGATCAAGATTTTAGAGGGGAGTATTTCCTTGACTCTACAACAATTAAAGTATGTTATTGAGGTTGCAAATCGAGGTTCCATTAATGAAGCCGCCAAGCGGTTGTTTATTTCTCAGCCTAGTCTTTCAAATGCGATTAAGGACTTAGAAGAAGAAATGCAGCTTGCGATTTTCGAAAGATCTAATAAAGGGATCTCGCTTTCAAAGGAGGGTATTGAATTCTTAAGCTACGCACGACAAGTAGTTGAGCAGGCGGAATTATTGGAAAGCCGCTATCTCAATGCTAAGCCCTCCCCGCAGCATTTTTCGGTTTCCACTCAGCATTACGCTTTCGCGGTGAATGCATTTGTGAGTCTAGTCCGGGAGTATGGCCAAGATGAATATGAGTTAGCTTTGAGAGAGACCAAAACTTATGAAATTATTGAAGATGTCAAAAATTTACGCAGCGAGATCGGCATCCTATATTTGAATGAGTTTAATGGGAAAGTCATCAACAAGCTGCTCAAAAGCGCGAATTTGCAATTCAACAGCTTATTAACAGCTAAGCCGCATATTTTCATCAGTAGTAAGAACCCGTTGGCAAAGCAATCGATCGTAACTATTGACCAGCTTCAGAATTATCCGTATCTGTCCTTTGATCAAGGGGAGTATAATTCTTTTCATTTTTCCGAAGAGATTCTCAGCACGATGTCACATAAGAAAAGCATTCGTGTTAATGATAGGGCGACGCTATTCAATTTATTGATTGGATTGAACGGATATACCATATCGACAGGAGTATTAAGTGCTGATTTGAATGGAAATGAAATTATCCCCGTACCGTTGGATTGTGAGGAAACTATCAATGTCGGTTGGATTTCTCATAGAAATGCTACACTATCCAAGTTAGGTGCGGCATACATACAAGCACTCATGCAAGCGATATCCCAATAAAATCTTGCTATAGTCATTAGCTATGACTAGATATAGTTTATTCCAGTTACACTATATCCACCAATCCGTGATATCTTTCTTGTAACAAATTGTAGAGGAGTTTTACAGATGGTGAAAAGCAGTGTGTTGGGATATCCGCGTATTGGTGCGGATCGAGAATGGAAGAAAGCGCTCGAAGCTTACTGGTCAGGCAAGCTCGAAGAATCGGAGTTTCACCGTCAGCTGCAGGAGATCCGTTTGAATCATTTGCGTAAGCAGCAGGAGAAAGGCATCGACTTCATCGCGGTCAACGATTTCAGCTATTACGATCATATCCTTGATACATCCACGATGTTCGGAATTATTCCGAAACGCTTTCCGTATGAGGGCGGCACGGTACCATTATCGGTTTATTACGGTATTGCCCGTGGGACGAAGGATGCAACGGCTAGCGAAATGACCAAATGGTTTAATACCAACTATCATTATATAGTACCAGAACTGGGCGAGGCATCGCCGGTGCTTACCGAAAATAGACCTCTTAAGGCTTATCGGGAGGCTAAGGAAAAGCTCGGTATCGAGGGCAAGCCGGTTATCGTTGGACCACTGACATTCTTGAAGCTGTCAAAAGGATACTGTATTTCGGATACCGACGACTGGCTGGGACGTTTGCTTCCGCTCTATGTGCAGATGCTTCAGGAGCTTGCGAGAGAAGGGGTTCAATGGGTACAGATAGACGAACCGATACTCGTAACGAAGTTAAGTGCAGAGGACGTACAGCGATTAAAGACAATTTATGAGACGTTTGCCGCCTCAGTGCCGAACCTGAACATCATGCTGCAAACTTATTTTGAATCGGTAGAGAACTACAGTGATATTGTCGCGCTGCCCGTCAATGGAATAGGTTTGGATTTCGTGCATGGTTTATCCGGCAATTTGTCGTCGATTAAAGCGCTAGGGTTTCCTGTGGACAAGGTTTTAGGTGCAGGGGTTATTGACGGTCGTGGTATCTGGAAGGCGCCACTGCGCGAGAAATTGGTACTCGTAGAAGAACTCGCTGAAATCGTAACGGCTGAGCGACTCATCGTTCAGACGTCGTGTAGTTTACTTCATGTTCCGGTATCGGTAAATCATGAGACGAAGCTTGGAGCTGAACTGAAGGATGCTTTAGCATTTGCAGATGAGAAGCTGGACGAGATTGTACTTCTGGCGAAAGCAGTCTCTCGAGGTACCGCCGCAATCGCAAGCGAACTAGAAAAACGCGATCTTGCTTTACAGGCGATCAAGCTGTCAGGTGAGCGCAACCGTAGCGACATTCAGCATGCTGTCTTTGCCATCAGTGCTCAAAGTCCAGTGCGCAGTCGACCTTTTTCTGAGCGTCATATTGCTCAACAGAAGAAGTGGCAATTGCCGATTTTTCCGACGACGACAATTGGCAGCTTTCCACAATCCTCAGAGGTTCGCAAGGCTCGTCAACAGTGGCGCAAGGGTGAATGGAACAATGAGCAGTATGCTAACTTCATCCGAGAACAGATCGATATCTGGATCAAGCTTCAGGAGGAGATCGGATTGGATGTTCTCGTGCATGGCGAATTTGAGCGAACCGACATGGTTGAGTTCTTTGGTGAGAAGCTCGCGGGCTTCGCGTTCACACAGAACGGATGGGTACAGTCGTACGGTTCTCGCTGTGTTAAACCGCCAATTATATTTGGAGATGTAGCGTTCAAAGAAGTGATGACCGTCGAAGAAACAAAGTATGCTCAGACGCGGACCAAACGCCCAGTTAAAGGGATGCTGACTGGCCCGATTACGATAATGAATTGGTCGTTCGTTCGCGAGGACATCTCGCGTGAACAAATTGCCTACCAATTGGCCTACGCGCTTAGACAAGAGGTGGAAGCGCTTGAACAGGCAGGAATTGGCATGATTCAAGTCGACGAGCCTGCGGTTCGTGAAGGGCTGCCGCTCAAGGAGGATGACCAAGCGAAGTATCTGTCATGGGCTGTCAATGCATTCCGCATGGCCACCTGCACGGTACAAGATACGACGCAAATTCACACCCATATGTGCTATTGTGAGTTCCATGACATGATCCATTCGATCGAAGCGATGGATGCTGATGTAATTTCGATCGAGACATCTCGCAGTCATGGTGAACTGATTCATAGTTTCGAATTGAACACATACAAACTTGGCATAGGATTAGGCGTTTACGATATCCACAGTCCTCGTATTCCGCGTGTGGAGGAAATGACCAGTATGATCGAACGCGCCTTGCGTGTGCTGGATCCGAAGTTATTCTGGATCAATCCGGACTGCGGTCTTAAAACTCGTGGAGTCGAAGAAACAGTCGATTCCTTGCGCAACATGGTTGAAGCGACGCAGAACGCCCGTGCGAAGCATGCCCAAGAACCTATATTCAATAATCGCTAAACAAAACATTTCTGTAAGGACTAAGATTTGGACTTCGGACTTCGTTAAAAGGAATGCATAGGTCGTAAAAAAAGAATCGGACAGCGGCAGTTTAAAACTGCTCGCTATCCGATTCTTTTGGCATAGATTTACTCTTTTTTGGACAATCCATAAGCTTCGCGAATAAGTGTGAAATACTGATCGGCGTTTACGATCTTATATTGATCACCAAGTGATTCAGCGATGGCCTGAATATCATGTGGTCTCATCCCCCAGGCGTTAACCCCGACTGAAAGGAATAACGGCGAATTACCATCCCATCCTTTCTTGGCCTCGGCTAGGATATTGATTCCGTCCTGAGCCGTTCCAATTCCTGGCATCATCGATACGGGAAGCGTACCATTCATGATTTCGATGCCGAATTGATCTCCTACAAGCAGAATGCCGGGAACTTTATAATTGTGCTCGTATGCGGCTGCTTCGGATGAGCTTATTGGTATGTCTTTGGTGATATCCCGGTTTATCACCATCGGAATGGTCATACCAGTCTGTTTGAGATATCGGTAGTTATCCCTCAGGAAATCCGGGAGGGTTTCTTCCGGCCATGGATGTGGGTTGAAATAACCAGCACCGGACGGTCCGGCGATCAGCAGGTCATTCTCTGTCGCAGTTTTCCGGTAATAATTAAGAACCATTGGAGCGGCATCGTAGAGTAATGGACTGGAAGTCCAGTTAATGGGTACTTTGCCGCGCGCAGGATCTTCCCATAGGATCTCGCGCATATGGTTCAAATCGTATTGCAAATTGTCTCCTTCACCGAAAGTGAAAGTCACATAGATTTTGTTTTCCAGCTTGAGCGGATTGGGCTTGATCTTAGGGGCTGCTTCCACCTTTGTTCCCGAGAAGACGGTCATGTTGTGGAACCAATCAGCTGCCAATACAAAGACGCTATGCCTGGAGAGTAGGTCGACGGAGGCGGCTTCGCCTTCGAAGTCATTGCTGAACCAGCCCAGATAAGGTGTCCCCGGCTCGAGATCGGACAGAATCTTCTCTAAGAGTGCACGCTGATCCGGCACATCCGTCGAAAGCCAGAAAACCATCGCTTTGTTCGCGACTGCATAGTCGCGCAAATATCCGTAAGGCTCTTTCTGCTCGGACGAGAGAGGGCGAATGTTGCCGACCGAAACTTTGTATTGATTCCACATCTCTACAGAGATCGTTAACAGTTTTGTGCCAGCAGAAGGTTTAAATTCATACATGAAATAACTTCCATTATCAGCGAAGCGGTGGTCAGCACCAGGTAAATACTTGGAATTTTGCCTATCATACAAGTACAATTCTTCTTCAGGTGTGCCGGCATCAAATTGAGCGATGACCTTTCCATCTGCCTTTACGGTGATGGCATGAACGGCCGGTCCCCAACCGTCCTGCGTGAAAGAGTCATCGAAACGAACATATATCGCCTCATTCCCTAAATACGATGAAAGGTCGTATTCATACGTTCCTCGATTACTGGCATCCCGTATTTGCCTTTTCTCTTCTGCGATCGTCATGAAGGATTCGGGTAGACCGGGAGGGAGCGAGATCGATGTGTCCGGACTTAGCCCAATCAACATCCGGTGGGTCGTTTGATTCCATAAGTGTTCGTACTGCCAGGTGTATGCGTCAATTTTATTTTTGAATTTGCCCCGGAAATCTTCAATCACTTTCAATTTGTAGGGAGCTGCAGTTAGTTTGCCTGCCAGTTCAGGGCTGACGACAACAGCATTCTTCAGTCCCGCCAACGTGGTCGCGACGTTGATGGAATCCGGAGTTTTCGGATCGTAGATGATGATTCCTTTTACTTCATTTTTATACAAATCGAAGACATCCATGCTGTTATCGTGGAGCTTATACGGTATTGTCATTTCGTTATACCAAGGGTCCACTTTGTTCTGAATCAGATAGATACGCGGGCGCTCTCGATTCACAATGCCCTGAAGAGTAGTCATCAGCAGTTTGACGTCTCCAGGTGCATTAGAGACATTGACAACGTCCAAATGCTTGGGTTGATTAAACGTTGGAAGCGCTTGATTTTTTGGCCATTTAATCCCATCAGGAGTTACACCATCAGCCTGAGCCGCAGAAATGCTGAAAGGCAGCATTGTCACACATAGTATTACCATGCATAAAATTCTTAATTTCCCTATCAATCTGCTCACCTCATTTAGAAATTTTAAATACAACGAAGCTGTCTTTGTTTCGACGTATCCTCCTTCATCGAAGAGTAGCGTGCATTGTAATGTCATAGCATATCTGTATGAATATATTTAACATAATGTATATGATACTTCAAGCGTTTCGATAAACAATCTTATGAATTTACAAAATAATAGCGTATTCTACACGACTAAACCACAGTTATGACATATTTCGCGGTTGAAGGAGTCTGTTTAATGGCTGTGAGTAAACATTATTTGATATATCATATAATACAGATCAATGTTTTTATTCTGAAAAAGGATAAAGAAATATGAAGAATTATCGTTTCGGCCATGATAAATTCACAATGGAAAATAAAGGATACTCAGTTGAGTTCCCCGAATTAATATTATTTGGTTTTACGATTTGAAGGCTCATACATTTCAAGAAAGAAAGTTGGTCATACGAATGAAAAACCGGATTATTATTACATTAATAGTGACAGTGAGTACAGCCATAGGGATATGGCTAATTTCTGTTTTGGGGCTATTCCCTTTTGATCAAGTAAAAGATTCCCCCGTTACAAAAGCTTCACCCAACCCAAGCACACCAGTAATTATTAATGAAACACAGATTAAGAAGGGGACTGAGAAAACGGTTAAAGAGTTAGTTGAGCAATATCGCAATTTAAAAGTCATCGATTCCCACAATCATGATGCATCTGATTCAAAGTATCAAAATATGCTGGAAGTTTGGAAGCGTAATGCCGTCAATCAAGTTGTTCTCTTTGGAGATGTATCAGAGCCAAGCGCAGTAATGACCGACCAGATGTCTTGGATGGCTTATAAAGATAACCCTGATGTAATTATTCCTTACTTTTCAGGCTTCGATATGCATGATAAATCGAGTCTCGATGTAGTGACACATAACCTGGAACAAGGATATTTTGGTTTAGGTGAAATTGCAGCTGCTTCTTTGTATTCACCTGTGGTATCAAAAGTGGCTTGGAAGGGGGATAGCCCAATGGACGGTTATTTACCGGACATATACGAAATATGTGCAAAATACAAAGTCCCCATTCTGTTGCATATTGACCCACCAAACGGAATGGTTATAGATAAGTTAGAAGAGTCGCTTGACAAACATCCAAACACAATAATCATTTTCGCACACGCCAACGCGTTTAATTCACCGGAAAATATCAGAAAACTACTCGAAAAGCACCCAAATTTGTACGCGGATTTTTATGCGGGTTTCACCGCTCTTAATCCAGCTAGTACCAATAAGTTGGAGGATTTCGTACCTGTGATGAAGCAGTTTCCTGATCAATTTATGTTGAGTACGGACTCTGGATTTGATATTGGTGAAGAGGCTGCAATTGGTGCGATGTATCAGTTATTAGATAAGCTTGACGACCCTAAATTGGCACGAAAAATTGCACATGATAACCTAGACACCATTATTCGTAACCAACCAGCTACAGAGACTCAGATTGCGGAAATCCGTAAGAAATCCAAAGAAACTGGACAAAGTTATGAATGGAGTCATCTATCTAAGGTAGAGGCCGGACAAATTCTTTGGAGTAAATAAAGATATCGATTTTCTGTTATTATGTAGTAAATAGTTATTTCTGAGGTGTTTATCTATGAAAACGATTGGGCTAATAGGTGGAATGAGTTGGGAGTCGTCCTTGCTTTATTACCAAATCATCAATCAACGTATAAAGGAAAAATTAGGCGGGCACCATTCCGCAAAAAGTCTTATGTATTCGGTGGATTTTCATGAGATCAAGACTCTTCAACATGAAGGGAAATGGGATGAAGCCACCAAAATCATGATTGATTCCGCACAAAAACTCGAATCTGGTGGTTCAGATTTCATTGTCATATGCACGAATACGATGCACAAGATGGCAAAAGAAGTAGAAGAATCGGTTTCAATACCATTACTGCATATAGCTGATGCAACGGCAAATGAAATTGTTAAAAGTGGAATTAAAAAAGTCGCTTTACTCGGAACTGCTTTTACGATGGAACAAGATTTTTACAAGGGTAGGCTTATTGAAAAATTTGGTCTTGATGTTATCGTTCCAAATGAAGCCGCAAGGAAGATTGTACATGATATCATTTATCAGGAACTTTGTCTCGGAATTATTAATGAAAATTCTAAACAATCCTACTTAGATATAATTAATCGTCTTGTCCAAGATGGGGTAGAAGCCGTTATCCTTGGCTGCACAGAAATCACCTTATTAATATCTCAACTGGATTGTAGGGTTCCTATATTCGATACAACGAAAATCCATGCTGAATATGCAGTTGATTTTGCTTTGAAAGATAAATAGACAGTACGTAAAGGAGCTGATCTACTTAATGAAGGTTACTGTTTTAGGTTGTGGAAGATGGGGATCTTTTTTGGCTTGGTATGCAAATAAAATAGGACATGATGTCACTTTATGGGGAAGAGAAGAATCGAAAAATTATCAAAGATTAGTTCATAGTAGAACAAATGAATATTTACAATTACCCCAAAACATACATTTGACGGATAGAATAGCTGAAGCAATTGAGTTTGCCGAAATCATTTTTATCGCTATTAGTGCCCAGGAACTTAGAGGTTTTGCAAAGCAGTTAAATACCATGGAAATTACAAATAAGATATTTGTTTTATGCATGAAAGGACTTGAATTGGAGTCTGGAGAAAGACTCTCACAAGTTTTTATGGAAGAAATAAAATCACCTGTAAATTTAGCAATTTGGGTTGGACCTGGGCATGTTCAAGATTTTGTTAAAGACATTCCAAACTGTATGGTTATTGATTCAGATCACATGAACATAACTAAATTGCTTGTAGACAGCTTCGGAAGTGAGATTATAAGATTTTATTATGGGCAAGATTTGCTAGGCAATGAGATAGGTGCTGCAGCGAAAAATGTAATTGGAATCGCAGCAGGTATGTTGGATGGATTAGGTTATACAAGTTTGAAAGGAGCCTTGATGGCTAGAGGAACAAAAGAAATTGCGAGATTAGTCAAGGCAATGGGAGGTAACGAATTAACCATTTACGGTTTAGGACATCTTGGTGATTACGAAGCAACGGTTTTCTCTACTCATAGTCATAATCGACGTTTTGGTGAAGCGTTTGTAAAAAATGAACCATTCGAGAAATTAGCGGAAGGAGCAGCAACCGTCAAAGCATTATTGCAATTATCCACTAACTATGATGAGGAGCTACCCATCTGTCAGGCTGTTCATTCCGTACTCTTTGAAGGTAATGATCCAAAAGAACAACTAATAAGATTATTTATGAGGCCCGTGAAGTTTGAAGGTATTTAATTAACTAGCATAATTATAAAGACACAAATTAGAGAAGATGATATCCTTATTTAGGTAGACTTTTGTCGAATTGGCCCGAATGGCGGTTCGAAAGTCAATTGATATTAGGGAGATGCAGCCGTGGACACAAGACAATGGATGTCGGTAACGCTTTTTCTCGCAACGGCGCTGATGGTGTTCGTCTCTTTCTTGTCTTACCGGAAACGCCATCTGCCTGTTGCCAAAACGATGGTTCTGATCATGCTGGCAGCGGCTTGTTATTCGCTTGGCTACGCGTTTGAGGTGTTGAGCCGTAGCCTGAACGATGTGAAGCTGTCGCTTCAAATCGAGTACTTGGGCATTCCATTCGTTACTACACTCTGGCTTTTTCAGGTCATCCAATTTACGGGGACGGCGTCTAGCTACCGCAAGCGTCTCGCCCTATTACTGTTCGTTGTCCCAGCAGCGGTATTTTTTCTCCATTTGACCAACGATTGGCATCACCTGATCTATGAGCGTTATATTCTAAATGAGAGCAATTCGGTTCCTTTGTACACGACGGTCAAGGGGCCTTGGTATAAGGTGCACACCATCTATAATTATTCCGTACTTCTGTGCGGAATGTTGCTGTTTATCCCCATGTATTGGCGGGCTTTACCGATCGTGCGAAAGCAAATCGTCGTCCTCCTTTTGGGCGCAGTCGCGCCCATGGTGTTCAATTTGTTCTTTTGGTCCGGATTGGACGTTGATTTGACGCCGTTCGGATTCGCCGTATCGGGTATTGCCTACGTGTGGGGGATTCTGCGGTTTAATTTACTTCGCTTAACGCCTCTTGCGATGGCTAAAGTATTCGAAACGATCCGAGATGGAGTCGTCCTGTTTGATTATGAGGACCAAATCGTTAGTTACAACAGAGCAGCTGAAATGGTCCTTCCTGAACTCGGCTTACCGAAACGATACCCCGTCGATATGGAGGTGGTTTTGTCGGAAAGTCCAGAACTTCTTGAACGTATTCGTGCCGCAAGTAATGGGGACGAACGCTTCCCGTTTCACAGATTCCAAGCGAACCGTAACAAGCATTACAACTGCAGTTTGTCACTGATTTATGATTCGGGCAGTGTCTTAATCGGCAAGATTCTGATGTTCAATGATATTACAGAGATGAAGGAGAGCGAAGCCAGGTTGCGTGAGAACGCCCGGCAACTGTCTGAGCTAAATGCGTTCAAGGATAAGCTTTTCACCGTCGTGGCGCACGACATTCGAGATCCGATCGCACTCCTCGTGAGTTTGACCGAGCTGCTGGGCGATGAACTGACTGCCGCCGACTTTGAGCATGCCGAATTGGTGAGGGAGCTTAAAGGACAAGTGCAAAGCACGTTCCATCTCATCGAAAATTTATTGGATTGGTATCGCAGCCAGAAAGGGAAAGTGGTGTTTCGTCCGTTAGGCTGGAATTTGCAGCAGGTCGTCCGTCAGGCTTTATTGCTTTCAGGCACGAAAGCTGGCATGAAGCAAATTCGGATGACTGAGCGGATCAATGAGAAGTTCACGGTTAGAGCCGATAAAGAGATGCTGGATCTAATTCTGCGAAATTTGCTTTCGAACGCGATTAAGTTTACTGGAATTGGCGGGGTTATTGAGATCGGAGCCGTTCTGGAAGGCGATCAGATCATCGTGTCTGTAAGCGACAATGGTGCGGGAATCGACGATCAGACATCGGAACTACTGCGTCTAGAGGAGCCGTTCTTAAAGGTAATGGTTAACGGGGACAATTCGGAGGATATGAGATTCGGACTGGCGCTGATCCGTGAATTTGTTCGGATCCATGGTGGCAGCCTTTGGTTCGAGAGCGAGCCAGGGGTCGGGACGACCTTCTCATTCACCTTACCCGGCTCGCCTGATGTGCGGGAAGAGTTCGACGACGGAGGAATGGAGGAAGAAGTTTATGAAAGTGATTTTGGTGGACGATGAGCCGACGATGCATTTGATTCTGCGTAAAATGCTAGTTAAGCTGCCAGGGGTTCACGTGGCTGGCGCTTTTACGGATACGAAGTCCGCAGCCTCCTTTCTAAGTGAGAACACCGACATCGGACTGGCTTTCGTTGATATCTCCATGCCGGGCGGGAGTGGAATAGAGTTCGCCGCCAAGATGGAAGCGTTGGCTTCTCCACTGCAGATCGTCTTTGTCACTTCGCACAAAGAATTTGCCTTGAAAGCATACGAACTATCTGTGGTGGATTACCTGGTCAAACCCGTTTCCCAGGAACGGCTTCAGCGGACGGTAAATCGTGCACTGGCGAGCCAGCGGGGCATCCATTCACCGTCGCTGTCTGCTTCCGTTTCCGAAAATTCTGGTAGGATCGTCCTAACGATGCTGGGTGATGTCGTCGTGAGTAACGATGCGGGCCGTGTCAAGTGGATCTCAAGGAAATGTGCGGAGCTGTTCGCGTACTTGCTGTTTTATCGTGGCAAACGAATTCCCCGTTCCAGGCTGGTTATGGATATTTTCGGAGGCATGCACCAGACCAATGCGGAGAATTACTTAAATACGACCGTCTATCAATTGCGAAAGTCTTTGGAACCGCTTGGCATGCGCGAGGTCATACGATCGGAGAACGATGGCTATGCGCTTGAATTAAAGGATTCCGTTATTGATTACGTGGAATTCGAAAAGCAAGTGGAGGAGATGCCATCCATAGACGTCGGAAATGTGGAGAGAGCGCTGCACATCGAGCGATTGTATACGGGCGATCTGTTCGGGGACAAGGCATATGTGTGGGCCATTCACGAAATGGTGCGCTATGCGGAATTGTACACATCTTTCGTAAAACGGCTTGCCATAGTGCTTATTTCGTTACGGGATACGACTTCCGCGTCGAAGCTGCTGCTCAAGCTGAACGAGCGCAATCATCTGGACGAATCAGTTATACGCCTTCTTATGACGATACGCGAGATGACCGGGGATAAAAAAGGTTTGACGGCTCTGTATACTGATTATGTACGGCTTCTCAGCAGGGAGCTTGGCATTCGTCCGTCCGAGGAACTGATACATCTATATGATATGTTGATAAGCCGATTAACCAACAAAAAATAAATATGAAGATTGAAGCCCACTTTTTCTGTCAAGACTAGATAGCATGACTTTTATAAAGCAGATGAGTGGTGAAAATGAAAGATATTACTTTTAAGGCTATGGCCGTCACAAATGAAATTGATCTGAACAAAATCGCCATCCACTGCGGCATACCCAAAAAATACACATGGGAACAGCCTCTAATCCTAAGAGGCGATATACTTAAATCGATCCTTAAAAAAGATATTGACGCCTTTCAACAAGTGTTGGTGTTTTCTTTTGGCAGTGTAGTTTTTGTGAATCACACACACAAGGATGAGATCACTGGCTTTTTGAAATTCATCCAATCCTTTGAGCCAGATATTGAGCTCCAACCTGCTGATAGATACACGGACGATTATAGCCTTCACATCGAAGAAATCGATAGCATGGAGTTAACTGACAAGTATGTAGTGGTAGCTGAGTATGAGTCCTTTTACCCTGAATTAATCTCTACTGTTCTTGCCAAATCGGTAGCTCTTGAGAAGATCGAGGAACAGCTAGGGAAAATTCATGATAGCCTAGAAATTATGATTGAAAGACTTGAAAAAGGAAATCTTCGTGTTGGCAACAAAGAATTGGCACGAACGACCGCGAAAATCGTACGTCACGAGTACAACACCCTTGCCTACATCATGATCTTGGATAAACCTGATTTGACTTGGACCAACAGTACAGCTAGCCAATTTTACGATGGGATGATGGTTTTTTTTGAATTGAACGATCGATTTAAAATACTGAAAAGCAAAACGGATATTTTGTATCATATCTTGGAAGGGTTTTCAAATATCAGTCATTCCATCCGTGGGCTATTCGTCGAATGGATTGTTGTGATACTTATTGTTATTGAGGTTGTATTAACGATATTACAAATCATAGGTTGGATTCCCTCGCATTAGAAAGATGAATGAGGACAGCATCGGCTTAACAAAAAAGCACAATGAACCAGGAGAAAATAGTTCCTGATCCATTGTGTTTTTTTGCCTAACTCCAATCTTATAAATTAAAGCTGGAGAAAGTCATCTCGGTACTGCTCAAAGTCGGATACTCGGCACTCTAACTTAAGACGGGTACCATTCGGCTCATAGTTCGTTGAATGAACATGGGCATGTTCATTGAAATAGGCCACTAATCGGCCTTGTTCATAAGGAATCACGATTTCACATTGCATGTAATTCTGGAAAACACGTTCACGAATCAGTTGAGTGAGCTCCTCGATTCCGCGCTTCTGCTGGGCAGAGAGGTAGACGAAATCATCTTTTAACAGAGGGTAAGGATGTTCAGTCAAGTCGGATTTGTTATAAGCAAAAATCATCGGAATTTGATCCGCGCCCAGTTCCTTCAGCGTTTCATTTGTAACGTTAATGTGCTGTTCGTATTCCGGGTTTGCAATGTCTACGACGTGAATCAGCAAATCGGCTTCTGCGACTTCTTCCAACGTGGATCGGAAAGCTTTAACCAAATGGTGGGGAAGCTGGCTTACGAATCCTACCGTGTCAGTTAACAAGAATGATTTACGGTCGGGCAAGTTAACGCTTCGAACGGATGTCTCCAATGTGGCGAACAACATGTCTTTGACAAAGACATGCTTATGCGCCTGCGGATTATACAACTCGATCATGGCGTTCATTAAGCTTGATTTGCCTGCGTTCGTATAGCCGACCAAACAAATAACAGGGACCTCGTTCTTACGGCGCTGCTTTCGTTGCGTTTGACGACGGGCTACGAGTTTCTCCAGTTCGGATTGCAAAGCCGTGATTCGGTCTTCGATTTTACGGCGGTCGAGTTCAAGCTTGGTTTCACCAGATCCTCGGTTTTTAAGACCAGCCCCACCTCCTTGCCGACCTAACGATTCACGAAGTCCTACAAGTCTGGGAAGCATGTATTGGAGTCGAGCAACCTCTACTTGGAGCTGGGCTTCCGTAGTTTGAGCGCGTTCCGCAAAAATGTCTAAAATTAGGATCGTCCTGTCAATGACTTTGCATGCAAGAGATGATTCCAGGTTTCGAATCTGAGAAGGGGACAGCTCATCGTTACAAATGACGACGGATGCGTTCCGCTCAGTAATTAGCTGCGACAATTCTTGGATTTTACCCGTTCCGATGTAATGGGAGGGAACCACACGGGTGACTTTCTGGCTTAGCTCACCTACCACCTCAATGTGGCATGCTGCGGCCAGGTTCTTCAGTTCTTCCATCGAGTATGCAAAATTAGGGTGGTTCAAAACATGGACCCCGACGATAATCGCTTTCTCTTTCAGTTGTTCCATCGTTCATCATCCTTTCAAGTTAAGGAGTAAAAAAGAAACAACACAAGCATGGTGCTTGTGTTGTCTGTAGTTGAGGACAATGACTATCATATCGGACGAAAGAAAACAACCACGATTTGGTCGATAAGGATATTTCACCTTACTTCAAGCCGCGTTGTTTGATCACCGATAGAAGTATCAATTCAGGGTTATAAATGGACAAACTTATCCTGAGTCCTCTGTACACAGACAGAATCTTGAGCGCTATTCAATTAGCCGCGCAAAGATCTAACTCGGATAAAATGTACCACACGTAACCCCTCCGTTTCCTTAAAGTACTTTAAGAGTATCACAATGAAGAGCGTCCTTGCCTCTGTAAGAATAAGTATAATCATTTTTTACCTAGCTGAAGTAGATTGTAGGCCTTTTGGGTCTTGCTGCTAGTGGGTATAGACAGGATTGTTTCATTTAAATAAAATTTTCAATAAAGATTTTCACTGTTTGATGATAAAATCTAGATACCGTTATTCAAAAAAACAATATCCATAACATTTGGCAAAGTAAGAAAATAAGTTCAAGTTGGGAGTTTGGCTAAATATGAAACAGAATAAATATGATGATCTCGGATTCTTCGGAAAATACAGTGAGATGCCTCGCTCGGTTGGTGGACTAAATGCTGCTGGGGAGTGGCCCGTACTCCGTACAATGCTTCCCGCGCTGCGAGATAAAAGAGTTCTTGACCTTGGATGCGGCTTTGGTTGGCATTGTAAATACGCACGAGAACAGCAAGCCCGTTCAGTGGTTGGTGTAGATCTCTCTGAGAAAATGTTAGCTTATGCCAGAGAAAATAACAACGATTCTGCGATTGAGTATCGAAGGCTTGCGATTGAAGACATCAACTTTGCAGCAGGGGAATTTGACGTTGTGATAAGCTCGCTTGCCCTTCATTATGTGGAGCACTTTGAAATCGTTTGTAGTAAAATACATCATTGTCTTGTATCAGGAGGTACTTTTGTCCTTTCGGTTGAACATCCGGTCTTTACCGCACTCGCTGCACAAGACTGGTACTATGGTTCTGAGGGTGAGCGATTGCACTGGCCTGTTGATGACTACCAGAAAGAAGGACTACGGCAGGCGAGATTTCTGGACAATGATGTCGTCAAATATCATCGAACTATCGCTACCTATGTGAATGCGTTAATTGACTCAGGATTTAGTGTTATGAAACTTTCCGAACCTCAACCAACACAAGAAACATTGGACAAGTATCCAGAAATGAAAGACGAAACCCGTCGTCCCATTTTCCTCTTGATCGCAGCGGTCAAGAATTAAACATTTCAGTAGTATTACTACTATGATGGAAAACGATAGCATCATAACAACAGGCTGCCAGCATCTTTGGCAGCCTGTTGAGTTATAGGCAGATTTATGAGAATGGGATACGGATCATTTTATTTAAGATTTTTTTTGCAGATGTGTCGATATTGTTATCAGCGGTTCGTCGTCTTAATAGAGGCTCGGATATTTGGTGAAAAATTGAATCCGTTCTAAGACAAAAACAATCTGTTTTAACAGCAAAGGAGACATACCATGTACTCAATAATTTCAAGAGACGGTACCAAGATCGTTTATGACAAAGTTGGTCAAGGGCCGGCACTCATACTGGTAGCAGGTGCGTTCAGCTACCGGAAATTTCCGGGGCTGGTGCAGCTGGCTAATCTGTTGTCAGAGCACTTCACGGTCTACAATTACGACCGCCGCGGTCGCGGCGATAGCGGAGACACACAGCCTTATGACATATTGCGCGAGATTGAAGATCTTCAGGCAATGATTGATGTAGCTGGCGGCTCGGCAAATGTTTGGGGGTTGTCATCCGGGGCGGTTCTTGCTTTGCAGGCAGCATCAAGAGGGGTAAACATCACGAAATTGGCCTTGCATGAACCACCATTCGTGGTCGATGCTGCCGACCGCAAGCCGCCGAAAAATTTCGTCATGCACATTACTGAGCTTATTACAGCTAATCGCCGGGCCGAAGGCATCAAGTACTTTATGACTAAGGGCATGGGTGCTCCTTCATTCGTTGTCAGCTTGATGCGCATTATGCCAGGTGTGTGGTCTAAGCTCATGGCCGTTGCTCACACACTCCCCTACGATGCGGCTTTGGTGGATGGATTTATAGACGGAAAGTCGTTGCCTACCCAATTATGGAGCACTGTCACGATGCCAACGCTGGTACTCGAAGGCACTGAGAGCCCGGCTGGGCTGCGACATGGTGCCCAGGCTTTGGCCAACGTGCTGCCCAATGCGCAACTGCTGAGTAAAAAGGGACTCGGACATACAAAGAAACTAGATGCAAAAATGATTTCATCGGAGCTTGTATCATTCTTTATGGGCACTCTCTAAGTTGCGGCATAGCATTTCAAAGCGTCAACAATGGCGGCAGGAATTTTACTTCCTGCTGCCGAAAAAATAGTGTACACAAAAGTAATTAGGAGACCCGAAAAATTTATTTGTTTGTCGATCCAGATAGGATTGATTCGTCGTATACATAGAAGCGGATTTACTCGGACGGTTTTACTCCGGTACAAAAAGCTTCACTAAAAATAGGAGGTAAACACATATGAGATTTATGATGATTGTAAAAGCTACAACAGATTCAGAGGCAGGAACTATGCCTAGCCAAGAGCTAATTGATGCCATGCAAAAGTATAACGAGGAATTGGTGAAAGCCGGTGTTTTGCTCGCTGCCGATGGACTGCAACCCAGCTCAAGCGGAATCCGGATTTCATATCCGGAGCCCGGAGGCAAACCAAAAGTTATAGATGGTCCGTTCACGGAGGCGAAAGAAATGATCGCGGGATATACGCTGATCGAAGTCAAATCCAGGGAAGAAGCTATTGAATGGGCTCTGCGCATGCCGGATCCCCACGGATATGGACAGGGCGAGATTGAGCTCAGACAGGTGTTCGAGTTTGAGGAGTTAACGGACGATGCCGAATCGCAGGAGAAAGAAGCAATCCTTCGCAAACAGGCTCAGGAGCAGAAGAAAGCGTGACGTTGTCCAATACACAGCGGACCATAGATGCAATATGGCGAATTGAATCAGCAAAGCTTATCGCAGGATTGACACGAATGGTTCGGGATGTGGGTCTCGCAGAAGATCTTGCCCAGGACGCATTGGTGATTGCCCTTGAACGGTGGCCGGAGAGTGGCATTCCAGACAATCCGGGTGCCTGGCTGATGACGACGGCCAAGAGGCGCGCAATCGATTTTATACGCAGGACTAAATTGCGTGACCAGAAATACGTAGAGATTGCCCACGGCATTGATTTGTATTCAGAGGAAGACATGGATGGTGCTTTGGACGGGGAGATCGGTGACGATCTCCTTCGTCTGATCTTTATGACCTGCCATCCCGTGTTATCACAGGATGCCAGAGTTGCCTTGACGCTGCGCCTGTTATGCGGGCTTAATACTGATGAAATCGCACGTTCTTTCCTTGCCGCCGAATCAACGATTGCCCAGCGGATTGTCCGGGCCAAGAGAACACTCAGCGCCGAAAAGGTCCCTTTCGAGGTGCCTGTAGGAGAAGAACTCAAAGAACGCCTGTCTGCTGTGCTTGAGGTAATTTACCTTATGTTCAATGAAGGTTATGCGGCAACCTCTGGGGATCACTGGATACGTCCGCTGCTATGTCAGGAGGCGCTCAGACTGGGACGCGTACTTGCCGAGATCGCACCTCATGAGCCGGAAGTTCACGGACTAGTTGCCTTAATGGAGATTCAATCTTCGCGTTTTAAAACCAGGGTTAGCTCCACGGGGGAACCCGTACTTTTGATGGACCAAAACCGGGCGCAGTGGGATCGCTTGCTGATCCGCCGCGGATTGGCGGCACTTGAGCGCAGCCAGAAGCTTGGACGTCAGCTCGGTCCATATTCGCTGCAGGCTGCGATTTCTGCTTGCCATGCACAGGCACCTACCGCAGCTGAGACCGATTGGATCCGCATTGCAGCGCTTTACGAAGCGCTCTCTAGGGTAACGCCATCGCCGATCGTCGAATTAAACCGGGCGGTCGCCATATCTATGGCGTTTGGTCCTGCCTTCGGGCTGCAGATTGTCGACGAGCTGCGTGCCGAACCTTCCCTGAAGGGATACCATCTGCTGCCGAGCGTTCGAGGTGATCTCCTAGTGAAGCTGGGGAGGTTCGATGAAGCGCGTACAGAATTTGAAAGGGCAATGTCGATGACCCAAAATGCTCGTGAGCGGGAGCTTTTAATGAATCGGGCTGCAGAATGCGAGTCTGAAGCATCGAAATAATTTTCATCGCCTTGTCGATTACAGGGTTTCCCGTTCGTCGTCATAGTAAGGGAAGGGTTACGGCAGCTAGTTACTGCCTCAAATCATCTTCCTAACAAGGAGGGAAACGATTGTGCGATTTATGCTGATTATCAAGTCGACAGGTTACTCGGAGGCAGGGGTAAAGATCAGCCGGGAACACAACGATGCAATGGTTGCGTACAAGAAGTCTTTGGCCAGAGCCGGTGCCCTTTTGGCTGCTGAAGAGCTTCAGCCTAGCTCGAGCGGGATCAGGATATTGTATCCATTACATGGGGGAGAGCCAGAGGTAAAGGCAGGACCTTTTCCGGTTGATCAAGAGCTCATTGCCGGATATACACTGATCGAAGTGAATTCAGAAGATGAGGCTGCAGATTGGGCGCTTCGGATGCCGTATCCAAGAGGATGCGGGGCATTTGAAATCGAGATGCGAGAGCTCAAAGAGAATACGGATTCTTCGCGAGACCCAAGAATACTGGCCATGGAAGCTGATTTAGAGGACCAAATCAACATGTTGAAAAGAATATAATATACCATTACGTGCATAAAGGAGAGTATCAGTATGAATCAGGAAGTAACCGATTTTATTGAAGCGTTAAAAGAACCATGGCAGGTGCAACAGTCCAATAATCTGCGTGAAGTTGTCCACCAGGCCATACCGGATGTGCACGAACGTATTCAGTATAAGAAGCCCCATTTTTTGAAAAACGGAAAATACGCTGCTGTCATCTCGACGTCAAAAGACGCGGTCAGCTTTACGATCTTTAATGCTACCGCACTGGAGCTTCCGGAAGGCATGTTCGATGGTCCCCCGGAAAGAAAAACACTGAAGCTGCGTAAAGGTGATTCAGTTGATTCCGGGCGGCTGGTGTCATTGGTCAGTCAAGCTTCAGGCTCACTTTAATTGCTGTTCTTTTTTTGCTTAGGAAGACCGTTGCATGTTCCATGCAGTGGTCTTTTTTGTATTCATAAGATCTTATAAGAAATTCTTAAAATATAAGAAATTTAACCCAGTTTGGCACGCTATGATAGGAACAATCGGATACCAAGTTCGACATGCAGAAATATAACGATTCGGTAACTAAACAGTTGAAAGATCAAGGTTTAATCAAATAAAGGGTGAGAGGGGCAAAAATTTATGTCCCTCTCTTTGCTGCACTATGCTATTCTTGTGATAAATACAGACTTAAAGGGAAGATGGCCCATGCGGAGAAGAATTAGTTTACCTCTGAAATTATTTCTCATATGTTTTGCATTTGTTTTAAGCTGTATTATTTTGATAAGCCAATTGTCCTACCGATATGTCCAAAAGGAAATAAGAACCAACGACGCCTATTACACGAAACAAATTCTGGCTAAGGTAGACCAATATTTAACCGTTAACTTTTCATCGTTTCAGACGATACTTTTCTCGTTCGAAACATCGGTGAAAGCCAACATTAACAATAAAGAAGTGATCCAGAAGCAGTTAAGGGAACTGTATGAACTTAACAGCAATTATGTGAGCAACATTTATTTAATCAAGGATGATTTATCGATCATCGGCGGCAGCACGCCAACCCGAATTTTCGATGAACCGCTGCCTGACCGATTACCTCTGTTTGATGCGGCAGGCAAGAATAGAGGGACTACAATTGTCAGTGAACCATATAAGTCCAAGTATTCCGGCTGGACGGTGACGATGGTCCGGTATTTGAACGGTTCGCCGTCTCCAATGGCTATTGCGGTAGATTTGGACCTAAAAGCGATTGAGGAAACACTATTCAAAATTAATAAACAAGAGCATATGAATCTCGCGCTAATTACTGCTGCTGGTAAAATCATTGCAGGGTTTTCTGAAAATATAGGACCTCTAGATGTGCAAGACCATTCTTTTTCAATCGGGGAAACGTCGGGGGAACAAATTCTTGATGCCAACGGAACAAACTTTCAATTGCATACCCGAGAAGGGGTACCAGTATCCATTCTGAAACAGCCTACGGAGAAATTCAATTGGTTCATCATCTCGATTAATGATGAATCACGTATGGCGGCGGCATTGACTAGACTAGAAACCTATTATATTTGGCTACTTCTTGCCGGTCTCTTATTAAGTCTATTCATTTCTTTCATTATTGCCAAATACATACGGACTCCGCTGTATTCACTCAAAACGAAAATGAAACGGGTGGAGCAAGGTGATCTCGCAACCACAATTTCCATTAATCGCAATGATGAGTTTGGCGATCTTTCCAGAGCATTCGATCGGATGCTGCTGCAAATTGTGGAGCTGATTCGGCGGTCGGAGCTTCATAACGAGCTTGAACGAAAGCTGGAAATCCAAGTGCTGCAATCGCAAATTAATCCTCATTTTCTGTATAATACACTCGGCTCCATCAGCAATGTCATACATCTTGGGCAAATCGATAAAGTGGATGTTGTGATCGGGTCACTTATTTCTATATTGGAATACGGGATATCCGACGCTTCGGAGAAAGTTTCACTGCGCCAAGAATTACAGAATGTATCGGATTATATCGAGATCCAAAACATCCGTTATAATCGGCAATTTAAGCTAATAGAGAAGATCGAAGAAGGGTTATTGGATTTCCCAGTTTTTCGAATGCTCTTGCAGCCCATGGTCGAGAATAGTATCTTTCATGGTTATAATGGGGGGCAAATTAAAGGTTCCATCACCATTCAAGCCTATCGGGACGGAAATTTTGTCATGGTTGAAGTCATTGATCATGGCGAGGGAATTCCGGTTGAACAGATAGCGTCTATTTTAAATGCCGAGTCGAGTGATTTGGAAGTAAAAAGGAAAAGAATTGGGCTGAATAATATTCATGGCCGAATAAAGCTTCATTACGGTGAAGAATATGGTCTGCATATCATCAGCATACCGAAGATGGAAACTTGTGTCCGTGCGATATTCCCGGTAAGCATTATGAAAGGAGATGCATGATGGTGAGAACGTATACCTGCTTCATTGTTGACGATGAAGATCTGATTATTCAAAGATTAGAGCTGTTCTTTCGAGAGCTTACAAATAAGGATCAACGATTCCGTTTAGTGGGAAAAGCAAATAGCGGGCTGCAAGGAATTGAAGAAGCTCTGAGGCTTAAGCCTGATATCCTTATATCTGATATTGTCATGCCGAAAATGGACGGAATTTCCATGATCGAGCAGCTGAAACCGCAGCTTCCCCATACGCAATATATCCTTTTGACAGCTTATTCTTCTTTCGAATATGCACAGAGAGCTATTCATGCGAACATATTGGAGTACATTGTTAAAGTTCCCTTAAGGGAAGCGGATGTAGAGCGGGCTCTGGATAAAGCAGCCGGGGTTCTGGATGAGATGAAGAAAAAGGAAGAGGAATTTCAATCGTTACATGTTTCCGTCCTAGAAAATAAATATAGAGCACGCAAGCAATTTTTTAACGAGCTGATCCGTGGTGAGATTCCATCTCATCGGGCATCGGATTTTGCAAATCGCATGCAATTTCATTTTTTTCAATCCTACTACTGTTGTTTTATTGTTGAAATGAACCATTATGAAAGTTTTCGAAATGAATATTCGGCGGCTGACCAGAGCATTTTGAAATATGCGATTGCCAATGTCATTGAAGAAACCGTGTTGAGTTTTGGAATGGGTGTAGCTACAGATTTGTTTGATAATCAGTTTATTGGTTTTCTTTCTTGGGAAAATAACCGTAGTGATATGGATACGGAAGATGCTTGCCAGACGCTGGGCAGCCAGATCGTGAGCCATTTAAATCAATACTTGAATCAAACGGTATCCGTAGCTTTTGGCGGGACGCATCGAGGCTGGGAATCTATCAAAAAAGCATACACGGAAGCCTCAAATGTGAGTAAGGACTTGTATTATTCAACTGTGAAAATAGTCAAAACACCTGCACATCGTTTCCAATATCAAGATGAGAAAAAGGTGGAATTTCAACAAAAGCTAACTGAGTTACTTGCATGGATGCAGAGGGAGGTTACCAAGGAAGAACTCGAGCAGAAAATTTCATCTTTATACGATTTTGTTACGGCTAACAAAATTCAGAAGTCGATCATGGCACCTTTACTGCGTCAATTGTACAGGGACATTGCAGTAAAATTTAATTCAGGAAGTGCTTTAACGGCAGAATTAGAAGAGTTCCCTATCCATTTCATGACATTCAGGGAGCAGCTCACTTATATTTGCGACTTCACTTTCGAATATTTACAGGCAGGCAAACCTTTGCATCGTGTAGAAATCATGAGAGCCATGCGGTTTATCGAGCAAAATCTGAAGCAACGATTAACGTTGGAAGCCATTGCGGAAGATGTGAATTTGGCTCCATCGTATTTCAGCAGTCTATTTAAAAAAACAATGAACGAAGGCGTGATTAGCTACATCAATCGTAAAAAAATTCAACTGTCCCTTGAGCTGTTAAAGGTTAAGGATTATTCCATTTTGGAATTGTGCGAGGAAGTAGGGATTGTGAATGAAGGTTACTTTTGCAAACTTTTCAAAGAATATACGGGGGATACGCCAAAGCAATATCGCATAAAAATGACCCGGTATGAATTGAAATGAAGCAGCAAAAAATCGTATGAATTTTTCTCGAAATGTTGTAAAAAACCGGATGTGAAATGAACTAACATGATGAGAGTATCTAATCATGGAGGTTATCAAAATGGAGATTATCAAATCGGATGTAACCGTTGTAGGCGGGGGAATTGCTGGTGTTTGCGCTGCCATTGCTGCCGCACGGCATGGGTTGCAAGTTTCACTCATTAATGATCGGCCCGTTCTTGGAGGGAATGCCAGCAGCGAGGTTAGGGTTCATATCAACGGATCGGCTTATCTTGGAAACAGTCCATCTTATTATGCTCGCGAAGGCGGGTTGGTGGATGAACTTAAGCTGAAGATTTTCCATTATAACCCTTTATATAACAAGAAGCTTATGTTTTCGATTTCGGATATGGCCTTGCTGGATATGGTCTATGGAGAGCCTAACATTTCCCTCTTTCTGAATACGTGCGTGCATGAAACGGGGATTGAGAACGGCAGAATCAAATGGGTGGATGGTCTGCAATTGGCTTCTGAAAGAAAATTTCGATTTGAAAGCCCAACCTTTATCGATTGTTCTGGTGACGGGGTAGTCGGTTATCAAGCAGGCGCTCTCTTCAGATGGGGGAGAGAAGCGAAGCACGAATTCAATGAAGATTTGGCTCCAGAAGTGGCGGACCATTACACCATGGGAGATACGATTCTTTTCCAAGCCCGTGATGTGGGGTATCCTGTTCAGTTTAAGAGGCCTGAATTTGCCTACGATATTACAAAATTAAGCTTTTTTGAGAGTATTATAAAAGGTTTGAACCATCGAGCTATTCCAAGGAAAATCAATGGATTAGGCGGTTTGTGGTGGCTGGAATACGGCGGTCACATGGATATTATCAAAAACAATGAAGATATTGCGTTAGAGCTTCGGAAATTGGTTTACGGGATTTGGGATTATATCAAAAACAGCGGACAATTCGACGATGTGGATCAACTGATCTTGGATTACGTATGCCCCATTCCGGGGAAACGGGAATCGAGACGTTTTGTCGGGGAATATATGTTGTCGCAGAACGATCTCACAACAAAGCCCCATTTTGAAGATGCCGTTTCCGTTGGGGGCTGGTACATGGACTTGCACGCCGCCAAGGGCATTTATGATGATGGACCGGCTACAGCTTGGAATTTTGTGCCTGGCTTATACAACATTCCTTTTCGCAGTTTGTATTCCTGTAACATTCCCAATCTGATGTTCGCTGGCCGCAATATCAGTGCTACACATGTCGCATTCGGATCAACTAGGGTAATGGCAACGTGTGGATGCATGGGACAGGCGGTTGGAACGGCTGCTTCGCTATGCTTCAAATACGGTGTTGATCCGGCTGCGATAGGTGAAGAATATATCGGAGAGCTTCAAACGTTGCTGCTTCGAGACGGACAAACGATTGTAGGGCTTAAAGAAGAATTGATCCCTTACTTCGCTAACGGGTTAAGCGTTCGGGCTTCGTCTCAGCGCAGCTTTGTTAATGAGCATCCAACTGAAGCCATTCCTCTGGATAAAGGATTGTGTTTGGCTTTACCGTTTCAGACGGACTCTGGAGAGAGTGTACGGATCAAAGTCAAGAATGATTCTGAGCGATTGGAAACATTGAGAGTGAAGCTCTTTGGCGGGGAACGAAAGGAAAACTATATTCCTGTGAATGAGTTAAGAGGCTATGGTGTGGATATTACTGCCGGCCATGACGATTGGATTACGTTGGACTTGAACTGCAAGAAGCCTACGGATGATAAAATTTACATTGTGTTGGAAGGCACTGAGAGCCTTGCCGTGTATTGTAATGAAGAGAAAATCACAGGAGCGGTCAGCTTCCATTATAGACCGGAAGAACCATCCAAACTGAAGAAATTCAATAAGAGTATTTGCTTTAAGGACCTGCTGCCTTCACAAAATATGTATTCTCCTATAAATGTTGTCAATGGTTACTCCAGACCCTATGGTTTGCCAAACGGGTGGATTTCTGAACGTACAGAAGGACCTGAATGGTTGGAATTCACTTTTGCTGAACCAAAGAATCTAGAGGAAATTCATCTTGTTTTCAATTCCCAACTGGACTTGGAGCATTTCGATGATCCGATTGGACCGCTGATTAAGGATTACACAGTTTCATTAATCTTTGAAGACGGAAACGAGAGGGAAATTAAGGTCAGTGGGAATTATCTCACATTGAATAAACATAAGGTGAATGAGAAAGGTGTAGCCCGAATCCGGTTTAGTTTCTTAGCTACTTATGGTTCGCCTTACTTTGAAGTGTTTGCCGTCAAATTGTTCGCACTTAATTGAATAGAGGTGAAGCGGTGATGAAGGAATTTTTCCCTCGTGAAGGGCTTCCAAATGTATTTCATAAGCTTGAAAATGGAGAAGAAGTGACAGCAGCTTACTTGGGCGGCAGTATTACACGAGCGGAAGGGTACTGTGTAATGATGGCGGAATGGCTTCGAGGGGAGTATCCTAAGAGACAGCGGAGATCCCGAGTCCAAAGCAAGGGTCGAAGGGATTGTCAGACAAATCCGCAAGCGCAGCCGTCTTATCGATATTCTATTCATTTACACGCTGACCGAGCGGGATATGCCTGTTTTTCAGGGCGGGGAATACCAGGAAGGAGCTATCCTGCAAGAGGATGTGGCCGACTACTATGGCATCCCTTCGATTCATCTGGGTGTAGCGGTCAGAGAATTGGTATCGGAAAGTAAACTGGTGTTTACCGCGCAGGCGGAGGAGGAAACTCCTCGAGTGGCTGTTTTTACACATGATGGTGTTCACCCGACAGTTCCGGACGGGCACCGGATATACTCGGATACGATCATTGCTAACCGATATCCTGGCCAGATGCTACAAATCGGCTGCTTATGGAACGGGAGCTATCCACGATGAAACCTTGATCCTATGGGTCAGCCAACCTAATAGAAACTATTTTTAAAAAAAGGACAAGTGTCCTTTTTTTTTTGTTTTACAAATCTTTTATTTTTAACATAAGCCAGCTTTGCAAGAGGAAGGGATTACTGTATATGGTCGAAGATCCGATGGCCGCGAAGAGCATGAGCGCAAACATTCACAGTGTAATACAGCATAAACCGCAGCTATTAATGGACAATGGTGCTGATTTAACAAGGACGCTGATTCAACATTATGGTGTTGAAGGCTTGATCGGCTGCACGGAGGAAACAACAACAGGTGCGAACCTGCTATGAGAAGATTTATAGTCTCAATTTCCAGTTCCGATTATTGTAATAAATGACAGCACTTTGAAGCAAATTATTGAGAACGAGCACGGTGTAGGACAGACGATTGTCGAAGGTTTTATGCGTACGACGAATTTGATTGTACCTACCGGGATAATGTTGAATTTGGCTCAATCTGGAGGCGGCGGGAATCCTGTGGAAACGATGGACTTAGGATTTGCTCTACAATAGCTATCGGTCTTGCATGTGGTCAAACACCATGTCAACATGACGAAAGGTCTTCAGCCTGTACCAAACGTAGTCAATATTGAAGTAGCCAGTAAAATGCTAAAGCAATTAAGCCATCGAATTTAAGGATGCAGTCTAACAATCGAGGTGTCTAAAGTATGAAGGAGCTTCTGTTGTCATTAGGAGCAGGTTTAATTATTGGTATTTTATTCAAGCTGTTGAAGCTGCCTTTGCCCGCACCGCCTGTACTGTCGGGTATTCTTGGAATTGTAGGTATTTATGCAGGCGGCAAGATACTGGAACTGTTTCTGAAATAGGAAGCAGGACTAAATGAAAAAGGAGGAGGAGTTTTTACGGTTTCATCAGCGCTTGGAGCTGCACGATCATTTGAAGCTAGATTCTCTGTTGACAGTACGCCATTTTGTAAATACGAAGAACAATTCATGAAGCTGGCCGCCATTCACGGAGATTTTACTCTCGTCCCTTTTTAGGGATGGGAGTTTTTTTAGTTTTCCAAGCAAACAATAGATTCCGAATACATTCAGCTACTCTTAAGAAATTTTTAATGTTCGCTCCATATAATGAAACTATCGATGAAGGATTATATGGGAGGGATTCACATGGCAAAAATGAACAAAAAGTGGGTCGCCCTGTGTTCAACAGCCATTGGAGCTATTTATGCCGCGGGATATTTCGCAACGGAGACTAAGGCAACGATACAGCAACCACAACAACAAGTCCAAGTGACACAGACTAAGAGCAGTCAAATAAATAGACTTTATAAAGAGGGTACCTATTTGGGTACAGGAAGCAATCGACGTGGATCGATTCAGGTGGCCGTCACCATTAAAAGCGATAAAATTACAGATGTTGAAATCAGTCATTTTGCTATGCATTATACAATTGATGACGTTGTTGGACTGCCCCAAGAAGTGATGCAAAAACAAAGTGCGCAAGTACGGAATGTTTCGGGTGCAACGTACAGTACACAGGCGTTTAAAGATGCCGTACAAGATGCGCTCTCTCAGGCGAGAAACTCATAATGGGCAAAATCATGAAAAAAACGAAATTATTTATGGATACTGTTGTAGATATACAGGTCGTTACTCGGAAATCAAAGGACCAGACAGAAGCAGCCATTGATCGGGCTTTCGAGGCTTTTCGGAAAGTCGAACAAGCCTGCAGTCGTTTCAGTCTGGACAGTGAATTGATGGAGGCATGCCGATTAATTAAAACTCCCGTTCGGATTAGTCCGTTTTTATTTGAGCCTTTGAAGTTTGCTTTGGAGGTGGCGAAATGGACGAATGGCATTTTTGATCCTGCGGTGGGAAAAGCGATGGAAGATCTAGGATTCAATCAGCATTATTTAACTGGGGAGACCATCCAAAGCTCCTGTTCGGGTTCCGCTTCCTATCGGGATATCATTTTAAATGATCAGGATAGAACGTTGTATTTGCGGAAGCCGCTGGTGATTGATTTAGGAGCCGCGGCTAAGGGATTCGCCATCGACTTGGCTGCACATGAGTTGAAAGAATTTGAAGGATTTGTCGTCAATGCCGGTGGTGATCTCTATGCTGGGGGGCTAGACGAAAGCGGCAGCAAGTGGAGAATTGGTATTCAACATCCCGAGTACAAAGAACAAATCATACAAACGGTTGAAATATCGAATGAGGCGGTCTGTACCTCTGGAAGTTACGAGCGCAAGAGCGAATTAAAAGCCGATATGCATCATATCATCGATCCCAGAACTAAACAATCACCGGGCGAATGGGTCAGCTGCAGCGTCATCGCACCTTACGCTATGATGGCGGACGCCTTCTCGACGGCTTTCTTCTTATTGGGTTTAGACCGCGGTAGTACGTTAATAGAACAAGTTGATCTCAAAGGAATCTTGATTACATCCGATTTACAAATTTATAACGTAGGGGGTAATTAAAATGACAGCTAACCAATGGATGAAAACCCCAAAGGGATATGTCGTAGTTTCCATGGTTGCCTTTCTATTAATAGCCTCTATAGGGTCATTAGATTTCAGTGGCATTTATAATGGCATCATTGCCGTCGTTGTTTCTTCAGCCGTGGATATCCTTTGTTCCCGCATAGCCAAAAAGAAGCGAATGATGCCGGATGGTGCGGTGATAACAGGGTTAATCATTGCTTTAGTCTTAAGTACAACTTCCTCATGGTATATTGTTGCAGCAACTTCCATTATCGCTATTTTGTCAAAACATTTACTTGTCCATAAGAAAAAACCAATCTTCAACCCAGCGGCTTTCGGACTGCTTCTGTCCATCCTTTTCTTTCGAACAGGACAGAGTTGGTGGGGCGCATTCGGGGATATTCCCACATGGACAGTCGTGTTTCTGTTAATTGGCGGATACATGGTGACGAACCGGGTGAACAAATTTCCACAAGTTTTTTCATTTCTAGGAACGTATTTCATCTTATTATTTATTATGGGGATTATTGATGTCGGAGACGCCACTGACGCACTTCGATCACCTTTTATCAATGCTTGTCTTTTCTTTGCTCTTTTTATGCTAACAGATCCGCCTACTTCACCAGCTAAATATAAGGAACAAGTCATTTTTGGCACACTTAGTGCGATCGTGGGTGCAGTAATTTATGGCATTTTTGGAGGTTTGATGTACTTATTTATAGGATTGCTTATCGGGAACTTATACCACTTACTTGTACCAAAGCTTAGGAACGCCACTATCATAAAGCCTGGCAGACTAATTAAATGAGGGATTATTTACATGCGAACAAATGTGCTGTATATTTGTTCGTAAGGAAATACAGCACAATTATAAAACAACTAGGCATGAATTATTGAGAAGTTTAAAGGAGTGTTAATCATTAACGGAACAGATCTTGTTATATTGAACTTGGAAGAAGTCCGACGTAGAAGTATTAAAGTGTGGAGCGTTATTCCTCTAACTATGCTGGATTGGAGGCCTGATGCCCAAGCCTTAAGCATTAAAGAAATGATCCGGCACATATTGGACAGCGAGCATTATTATCATCTTGCAATTCTTAACAGTGGAAGTTTGTCTTCATACGATTCTCCTTTTGACAATCGGGAATTTTCTTCGGTGGAGGATGAACTGATATTCGCACAAATGTACAGAGAACAATTCTTGAATACCGTTAAATCGTTCACCCCTGAGGATTTGTCAAATATTAAAATTAATCGAAGTGACGTAGGGTATGTTCGAACTTTAGGAGATATGTTAATGAGGATCGCATACCACGAATCCGTTCACACCGGGCAACTGTTGGATTATATGCGAACGGCTGGAATCGATCGGCCACGAATTTGGGATTAATGAGCTAATATTTTGGTCTAAAAGTAACGGCTGATACCGCTTGCAAAATATTGTTGGAAAATTTTGAGTCATGTTCTCTATGATTTCACATGTTACAATTTGTGAGATCCATATGGATCAAATAACTCAGAAGGCCGAAGTTTCATGTGAAGCACGGGGGACCCATTATTTGGGGTGAAGCCGCGACAGCGGCCGGGTGATTACTCTTTGATCCGAATCCGACAGCTAACCTCGCAGGCCGCAAAAAGGAGAGGTTTATTTTGAAACGTTACAAAAAGCTTGTGGTTACCGGCGCAATAGGATTGAGCGTCCTCGTAGGTTCGAGCGCGGCAATGGCCGCACCAGCAACCCATACGGTATCAGGTAATGATACAATGTGGTTAATATCCCAGAAGTATGGCATAAGCCTATCTTCGCTTATTAAGGCAAACCCTCAGGTTGCCAACCCGAACGTGATTTGGTCTGGTATGAGCCTCAACATTCCTGGCAGTACGAGTACAAATGCAGGTACTAAAACGCCAGTTACGACTGCGCCATCCCAAACAACTTTTGCTAGCCAAGTCGTTAACTTAGTTAACCAAGAACGATCAAAGGCTGGACTGCGTCCATTAACCAGCAATAGCGCACTTACCACCATGGCTTTGGACAAAGCGAAGGATATGTACAACAATGGTTATTTCGATCATACCTCGCCGACTTATGGGTCGCCTTTTGATATGATGAGCACATACGGCATTCGCTATTCCTACGCAGGTGAAAACATTGCAAAAGGTCAACAAACGCCTGAAGCTGTCATGAAAGCTTGGATGAACAGCACGGGTCATCGTCAAAACATTCTAAGTCCTAACTTCACCCAAATCGGTGTTGCTTTTTACAACGGCGAATGGGTACAGGAATTCATTAGCAACTAACGTAGCAACATTTGTCAGCAGAATATTTTAAGTAAAACCAGCAACTATTTGTTGCTGGTTTTTTCGTTTTTTGAATTCACCTCTCGGTTATGAGCATATATAACTAACTACAGTAAATAGAAATGTGCCCTCATTTTCAATTATATTTCCATATTAAGTAATTTGTAATAGAATGAAGCGAATGAATGTTCTAAGTGAAATTTGGGGAAGGGTTGAGGTGTCATTAATGTATCCAATCAATTTAGACGAAATACCCAATGAAATAAATGATTATTTAGGTGCCATTAAAGAAATCAGATTTCCAAGACAGGGTCATACATCTGATGTAGCAATAATTGAAAGTTCACGAGGTTGTTTTGTTATAAAAAGAGCAAAAGGTGAACAATATTGTTCCTGGTTATCTAAAGAAATTGATGTGCTATATAGTCTACATAACACGAAGTTACCTATTCCCTCTGTTTATCAGATTGTGCAACAAAAAAGTGAGAATCAGTCTTGGGCATTGCTGCAATTTTTTGAGGGGGAAACTTTAAGACATGTATTAAATAAAGAGAAAAATACGGATAAGAAGCATGAAATGATATTCAATTTTGGTTTAACCTTGTCACAAATTCACTCAACTCCATGCCCCAAGGAATTAATTAGAGATACGATTTGGTTGGATGACATGTTAGTACATGCGGAATATAATCTTAAACATTTCTCGGTAGATGGAACTGCAGAGTTATTAGAACAATTGAAGAACAACAAGCCCCAACCATTGAAAAGCACACTAATTCATGGAGACTTCACTATTGATAATGTATTAGTTCGTGATGGGAAAATAATAAGTATTATTGACTGGAGTGGAGGAGCGTTTGGCGACCCAAGATATGATATATCTTTGGCAATTCGCCCCAAGCCTAACGCTATTGAGACTGAATCGGGGATTCATACTTTCTTTGAAGGATATGGAATTAAGATTTTAAATAAAAAGGAATATGAATACTTTGAAGACGGACTTTACAGTTTTTTTTAATGTAGTATTTGGGTGTAAGTGGTTCTGAAGAAAAATTGCAAATAGGAAGAGAAACTTATTTCTTGTCTACTCCGTCTAATTTTAAACGTAACATTCAGAGTGAGTAGTGGTAATTGGCAGCTTTTAGTTTTACCTTTTCTTCGTGTCAGGTCTCATCGATACCAGTTGAGGAGATAGGAGAGTTTTCTATGTTTATAAAGATAAGTCTTTGCCTCAGCGCGATCGTCATAGGTTTCTCCTCATCAGGGCTGCCGCAGGTATCACAAGCGTCTTCTTCATCGGATTTAAAAGTGAATTATCCCCTTTTTCCCGTTACCGTGAACGGCACAGCCATGGATGTGAGTCACAGCGAGTATCCTCTGCTGGTTTATAAGGATATCACGTATTTTCCCATGACGTGGAACAATACTTCCGCCCTTGGAATGTCTGTTCAATGGGACGCCGTTAACGGATTATCGATGCAAAAGAATGACACCTGCGTGCCTCTAAAGCAAAACCTGTCGCCGCAAGTCAATTCCAATGACGGAAGGCAAAAGGCTGCGCTTCTCCCGTTCCCGGTCAAAGTGAACGGACAATCGATTATAAATTCAGAAGAACCGTATCCAGTGCTGTTTTACCGGGACATTACTTATTTCCCGATGACATGGAGATTCACACATGATGTGTTTGGGTGGAGCACAAGCTGGGACGCAGGACGCGGATTCGGGATCGAATCATGCGGGGGAACATCGAATACCCAAACGAAGCAAACCGATGATTTGAATCTTGTGAATGGCGGCCAGGTTGCGGTTCAAGGGGATTGGATCTACATGAATCCTGATAATAATTATGAAGGTCCGAATCGGCTCGTGAAAGTGAAAAAGGACGGCAGTGGAGAAGTGAAGCTGGCGGATGATAATGCCAAGTCTATGAATATCGTAGGGGATTGGCTCTATTATACGGTTTCCGATCCTTCAAAAAATAAAATGGAGGGCATTTACAAAATAAAGACTGACGGAAGTCTGCGTTCACTAGTATCTGCCATACCGACCACTCAAATATCGGTTCAAGATGGTTGGATTTATTATATCCGCCAGACCTTTCAACAGAGTGCAAGCATTAGCGGTGGCGGCTATTTTGTGCCAAGCGGTCTCTATAGAATGAAGCTCGATGGATCGGCTGAGAAAGAACTCGTCGGTGGCGAAGGGATATCCCAATTTTTTATAGACACAAACGAAAACGGAATCTATTTCCTAATGCAGGATACCAAAGCAGAACCCGGTAACTTGTATCGAATGAACCTCGACGGCTCCGCTCGTAAGAAACTTCAAGACAACGTAACCAAAGCTTTCGTCATAGATAAATGGCTTTATTATATTCATCATTACAGTAAACAACTAAGTAAACTAAGTGAAGATGGCTCTGTTAACATTCCGCTATATACTTCGGACGAATGGATAAGCACGATTCAATACCGCAAAGGTGAGATTTACATGGTTCGCGGATCGTTTGGTATTCACGGCTCCGCAGTTATCGATAAGCTAAAAATCGACGGAACAGGGCTTACGAGAGTTGGGCAAGCGCGCGCAACTGCGCTTTATTTTGCTGATAAAACACTATATTATCCGCAGTCTTGGATGGGAAACAATCATCTCGAACATATTGAAGTTAATTGACCACAAACGGGAATGACCGAGCGATAGGGAGGCGAGTGAATGAATCTATACTTTCGGGATAATTTTTTTAATTCCGGTATTACGGAGATTCTGGACGAACAGGAAGAAAACGTCGGTCATCTAGATTTAAAGAGCCCTTTTGGATCTGCGATCGAGGTGTATGGGCAGAATGGCCAGCTTTTGTGCAAAGGAAGTTTTCCGATCTTCTCAAGCAAATGGGAGATTACAGGTGCAGATGGTGGGCAATTAGGCGTGTTGAGAAGCAGAATTGCGTTTTTCACCAAGAAATTCACATATGAAACCGAAGGGCGAGGTAACTACGAGATTATATCCCCAGTATTTTCAAAAGAATATGAGATATCTGATGAATCCGGCGCGCATGTTGCCCGTTTCGAACAAAGAGATGATCTCATGGATTTACGCAGCACAATTAGTGAATACGAACAGTTTTGCAAATGGACAAATATTTTACACCAACTAAGTGATAAAGATTGGCACAGCCCAATTAAAGAAGGAAAAGTATCGATAGTCGGAATCATCGCACATCTTAGAAATTGGGATCTTCATTCAATACGCAAATTCGGGTATTTCGAAAGATCAACTCCTTCAAGAATTCTCAAGCGACAGATTGAAACTGATCGATATATTAAAGAGCATGAAATCAGAGGAATTACTGTTAGAAGTAACAGCAAACGGTGTGTCAAATTGTCCTAAAACAGGTACGCCATACTCACTGCTATACATAATTCAAGAATTTACTGAGCACGATGATCATCACAAAAAGCAAATTATGAGTGTTCTTGATTGAGATAACATGCAACGGTAGTGAAGGAGCTTGCTTCGCAGCAGCTCCTCTTTTCTTTTAAAGGGGTTTGTTAAGAAAAGTCCTTTCGGCCAATCATTTTCTGCGCAAAATCGGGGTCTTCCAGCAGGGGGCGCCCGATAGCTATGGCATCCGCCAACCCGTCCCCAATGATCCGGTCCGCAAAGCTGCGGGTATAGATTTTGCCAACGGCGATGACAGGCACGTCTAAATGCTGCTTAATGACGGCTGCATCAGGCAGTTGGTAGCCTGGATGAGTATCCGTCGGCTGGATGGGCAGCAGGCCGCCAGATGATACATCAATCGCGTCAATAAGATTGTCCGCTACGAGTGGTTTGAGCATCAGCGCAAGCTCCTGCGGATTAAGGCCGCCATCGACGTAATCTGTCGAGGAGATCCGCACGATAACCGGATAATTACGGCCGGTTTCGGCGCGGATTGCGGCAAGTGTGTCTTGCAAAAATTTCGCCCTGGCTAAAGGCGATCCACCATACGCGTCGCTGCGGAGATTGGAAATCGGCGACAAGAACTGATGAATCAAAAATCCATGAGCCGCATGTACCTCAATTCCATCAAAACCCGCCTCAATGCTGCGTCGTGCCGCCAAACGGTAATCCTCAATAAGGGCCTCAATTTCGGAGACAGACAATTCCGAAGGTTTTCCGTACGTGTCGTCATAAGAAATCGCACTTGGCGCAATGAGCCGCTTCGTTATTTCCGGATCCGACTTTCTTCCTCCGTGAGACAATTGAACGAATATTGGGGTATGCTTGGTGTGAACGGCATCAGTTACTCTTTTTAGCGCATCGGTGTGTTGATCCGAATAAATGCCAATGTCGTTAGGCACCAGCCTGCCGTTATCGGACACAGCCGTAGACTCCACGATAATTAATCCTACTGCATTCGCCCTTCTAGCGTAATGCTGAACATGATGCTCTGTCGCATAACCTTCCGGCGAACCTTTGTATTGCTGCATAGGCGCCATGATTAGCCGGTTACGAAGCTTGACGCTGCCAATGGTGAGAGGGGTGTTGAGGGTAAGTGATTTTGTCGTGATCATTTGTTATCCACTCCTTCAAATTATCTTATAATGACATTGTATAAAGTTAGAGTTATAATTTACATGCATAAATCATGTTAATAATAACCTCTGTCTTTCATATTAAAGTTAAAAATACGATCTGAGCATATAAAATGAAGGAGGAATCACTTTGGACGGAATCGATAGTAAAATACTTTCATTGCTGCATGAAAACGCACGAATGCCGGTTGCCGAAATTGGCCGGTCGATCGCGATGACACATCCTGCCGTTACGGAACGGATACGCAAGCTTGAGGAACAAGGGATCATCGCCGGCTACAAGGCGGTTCTCTCGCCCAAGAAGCTCGGCAAAGACGTCACGGCGTTCGTGCTGTTCAAGACGAGCAATTGTCTGGATTTCCAGGAATTCTGCTCGCAATCTCCGGATGTCATCGAATTGTATCGCATCAGCGGGGAGTATAATTTTATGATGAAAATAATTACCGCATCGATGGAATCGTTTACCGTTTTTCTCGATTCATGCAGTCCACACGGTTTCTCTTCAACGCTTATCGTGCTTTCGGCGGCGATTGAAAATAAGTGCTTGATCGCTGACAATGTAGAATAAAGGGCTTCCTCGAAGGTTTCATCACCTTGCCGAGTATTGAAAGTTGTTCAAACAGTAATTAAACGAATGGAAAGAAGAATTAATTAGAGGAGTGAATTTAATGGACATTAAAATAGATGATTTAACGGGATCTGAAGTGATTGCATTAATCGGGGAACATCTTCAGAATATGGCAGCTCTATCTCCGCCAGAAAGTACACATGCCCTAAATCTTGATAAATTGAAAAAACCAGAAATTACCTTCTGGAGTGGTTGGGAACAAGATGAACTAGCTGGTTGCGGGGCAATTAAGGAACTTAATAGTCAACATGGTGAGATAAAATCAATGCGAACTTCTTCATCACATCTAAGAAAAGGCGTTGCAAGAAGAATCCTTGAACACATCATTGAAGAAGCCAAGCGTCGTGGCTATCAACGGCTAAGTTTGGAAACGGGCTCAATGGATGCTTTCGAACCAGCTAGACAACTGTATGAAAGTTTTGGATTCCAATATTGCAAGCCATTTTCGGATTACATAGAGGACCCAAATAGTGTATTTATGACAAAAGAATTATGAGTTCATTTATCGAACCTTAAGGATGACACAATGGATAATCATATAACAATTCAGGCTTTAAAATATGGAGATTTACTACATTATGAATGGAACACAACTTTATTAGAGAAGACCGATTCACACATTTTTGTCTTAGGCGAGTACGGAAGAAAATTAAATCATTATACGAAGCAAAAGGTATTTACCATAGAGGCTTGGACTATTGAATATTTCTCATTTGATTCATGGTTTACGGTAAGTGCCGATGTAGTTGGCGGTAAAATTCAACAATATTATTGCAATATAAACCAACCTGCGAAGATTAATGGTAACATTGTTTCTTTTGTGGATTTAGACCTAGATTATTTACAAAGAAACGGTGAATGGAAAGTTGTTGACGAAGATGAGTTTGAGAGCAATGCATTTAAATTTGCATATCCAGAAGCTCTAATTCATAAAGCTAGGAAAGAGTTACTGGGCCTAAAGGAACTTATTAGAAATAAAACGTTTCCTTTTGATGGATCAATCGAAATGTTTATAGACCGTATTCCAAGATAAATAACCTTCATTATATATCTGATCAAGCGAGGAGCTGTCTGTGTGGCAGTTCCTCTTTTTTGTTCAAATCTATTGAAAACGCTATTATTTTTGGCCATTATGTAACGGGCATAACAGCGGAAGAACGATAGGAGGAGGTATAATCGAAGGATATGATGGATCCGAGGTGAAGCGAATATTAAAGCTTACTCACATTCATATTTTATGATAAAATGTTTACTGGTAACTAATGGAATTTAGAACATACAGCTATCTCACCTTTTGATGATCAACTACTTTTTTGATTCAAATTATTAATTTAATTGAGAAAAAGGAGTGTATGTAATGACACAACAGGAAGATATTATTAGGACAGTCAATCAATTGTTTATTTTTACAGATGAACGGAACTGGGTAGAAGTCAAGAAGCGTTTGGCAGTAGAAGTATTGTTAGACATGAGTTCCATGGGAGCAGGGCAACCAGCAATTATAAGTGCTCAACAAATTGTAGATGGTTGGGAAGAAGGTTTGAAAAAACTGCAAGCCATCCATCATCAGGTGGGAAACTATATTGTGGACGTGTCAGGAAATGAAGCAGATCTATTCTGCTATGGGACAGCAAGCCACTATCTACCTAATCCGACAGGCCAAAATGTGAGGATATTTGTTGGGTCATACAATATTCATTTGACTCAAAATGAAGACGTATGGAAAATTGATAAATTCCAATTTAACTTAAAATACATAGACGGAAACAAAGATTTATAACTTATAGTAAATGTGTTGATCAAAACCATCGTATCGTTGATGCGATGGTTTTGCGTCTAAGTTGCCAGCTGTACAAAAGCAGCACAATAAGAGATATATCTGTGATTTCGAATATGGTGATCACCTCAACCCTCTGATAAGATACTACTAAATAGTAGAGACGAAAGGGTGGAATATATGCCGTATTTATCATTAACAAGTTGGAGCTTACATCGGAATCTGGGACCCTTGCAGTGGACCCGTTGGGATGATAACACGCGTACTCAAATAACGGTTACCCAAGACCAACCAGAACTCATCTCTCTACTTGAATTGCCGGCGATTCTCGCGAAGAAAGGTTTTAGATCACTGGAAGTGTGTCATTTTCATTTTCCAGATACAAGCGAAGAATATTTGCAAGAATTAAAACATGCATTCACGGAAGCAGATCTCCAGTTTTACACGCTGTTAATTGAATACGGTGATATTTCCAGTTCAGATGATTTGCGCAGACAATCGGACATCACGTGGATCAAAGGATGGATCGACATTGCTGCAAGATCTGGAGCTGAAAGGGTGCGCGTGATAGCCGGTGATGCGGAACCCATGGATCAAGAAGCTTTGCAGAGATCAGTTGATGCACTACGAGAACTAAGTTCTTATGCTGCTGTGCAAGGAGTACGCGTTGTTACAGAAAACTTTCACTCACTAACATCAATTGCGGATAATTGCCTTGCTTTATTGGAAGGATGCGGGGAGCTCCTTGGGCTAACCTCGGATTTCGGAAATTTTAAAGGGATCGAGAAATATGGTGAACTTGCCAAAACGATTCCATAGTGAGTCGATCCATGCCAAAGCACAAACGAATGCGGATGGGTATCCGGATGAAGCTGAGTTTATACGCTGTATGGAAGTTGCCAAGCAAGCTGGGTATGAAGGTCCTATAACTCTTGTATATGACGGACCTGGCGATATGTGGGAAGGCATTGAGCGCGTAAGGAAGCTTGCAACACCTTATTTGAATTAAACTCAATTGTGGTTAAGAGAAGAAATTTATCACCATACAAGCCGCTTATATTGCGGTTTTTTTGTTTATTATATGAATACTAATCATATGATTGTTTATGTAGATGCCGTAAAATTGGAGTTACAGGAAGAAGATCAGGATCTATTCAAGAACTAGCCAAAGGGGATGGTTTGTTTGATAAGACTTTTAAAGTATGATGATCTTACATTATTTAAGGAAGATGTTATCTCTTACTTAGTACAAAATGAAGCAGAAAACAATTTAGTATTAGGTGTCTTACAATCTTTAAGTGAAAAAGATGAAATTCCTCTTTTTATGGCTACTGTAATAAAAGATAACGACATAGGGTTGGTCTTACTACAAACAAAGCCTAATCAAATTATTTTATCAAAATCTGTTGCATTTACATCAAAGGAAGTTCACGAAATAGGAGAAAAGCTGATTACCGCAACTCAAGAGATACCTGGCTTTATAGGTGAAAAGAAATTAGCTACTGAATTAGCTATGTATATTTCGAACGTTAAAGGGATTCAAGCAAGTGTCCTCATGGACCAAATCATTTATAAACTTGAAAAAGTTAAGAAAAAACCTAATGTAAATGGAAAAATTCGGAGTGTTATTGAAAGTGATCATTACATTATTAAAGAGTGGGTTTATCAGTTTTGTAATGAAACAAACCAACCTATAAGTTTAGAAGAAGCAGATAAACGAGCTGGAAGAATGATTGATAAAGGAAATTTAGTTGCATGGGAAGTGAACGGAGAGTTGGTTTCGATGGCTGCTTCTACACGACCAACCCCAAATAATATAACAATCAGCTATGTTTACACACCAATTAGCGAAAGAAAAAAGGGATATGCTTCTGATTGTGTTTCAGCTTTCACTCAAATCTTGTTAGATCGTGGTTATAAAACAACAAGTTTATACACTGATTTTAGTAATCCTACATCGAATAAAATTTATACTCAAATTGGATATCATGCGATAATGGATTCAATCGTTTTTCTTTTTAAATAATTATACAGGGAGGAACCTATGGAGGATTTCAGTCAAATGGCTGACCGTTTTGTGAAGGCACATTTCGGTGACCGTGCCCAAAATCTAGTGTCCCTTGCTGCCGGTGATTGGTCGAAAGCCTATTCCTTTATGCTCGACGGGCATGCAATGGTGATCCGCTTTGGCACTTATCTGGACGACTTTGAAAAGGATCGTGTGATGGGCACACTTTCCTCGGACACACTTCCGATTCCGAGGGTTCTTGAAGTAGGCGAGACGGAGAGCGGCTTTTACGCCGTATCCGAGCGAGTATCTGGAAAGCATCTTGATGAGCTGAATGGGCCTGAGATACGACTTGTCCTTCCGCAATTGCTAGATGCTCTCTACGACCTTCAAAAACTTGACCTCACAGACACAGAGGGAGTTGGCCTTTGGCGTCCAGATGGGGCTGGTCCGAGCTGGGGGGCCGAGCTTCTTTCAGTAGCTGAGCCCAGGGATCGACTCGCGGGCTGGCGCGAGCGACTTGACGCCTCGCCTCAGGAGGCACGGGTCTTCGATGCTGGGGTAGAAAGGCTGCGTCAGCTCGTAGTAATGCTTCCAGAGTACCGAGGAATCGTCCATAACGACCTCTTGAACCGAAATGTGCTGGTGGACGGAGGGAGGCTAACGGGGGTAATCGACTGGGGAAATGCGTTCTATGGTGATCCTCTTTACGATAACGCTTTGTTTCTTTATTGGTGGCCTTGGTTTCCGCAATGGCAAGAGATTGACTTGATGGAAATTCTAGATAATCACTGGGACAAACATGGAGGCCGGCCACCACAGATGGAAGAGCGTCTTCGCTGTTGTCTCATCCACATCGCTCTCGATCATATTGCCTACAGCGCTTTTAGGCAACGTACAGAGGATATGAGGCGCAACGCCAATCAATTGATGACCTACATACGTACGCTATAATTAATCTTTGAATCAAAAACATGGAGGGAATCTTCATAATGGTTGAGTTGAACGGATTATTTCGTAAAAGAATTGGTATTCCCGCAAATCAAAAAATTACATTTGAAACATTAGATAACATTCTTAGGAAAACAGCAATATCCCTTCCTTTTGAAAATTTAAGCATCATTTCAAATAAAACAAGTGCTATAACTAAAGAAAGTTTGATTACCAAAATTCTTGTGAAAAATGAAGGAGGTCTATGCTATCAATTAAATCCTCTGCTTTATTTTTTCTTGGTTGAAAATGGGTTCAATGCAACGTTAGTTCGCGGAGAAGTATACAATTATACAATGAAGGACTTTTCAAAACTTGGGAGAACTCATGTTACTATTCTTTTGCAGCATAAAGGTCAAACGTACTTGGTTGATACCGGATTTGGCGGAAACCTACCACTAAAACCTGTGCCGCTAAATGGAGAAACTACCTCCTCTGTGAATGGAGAATTTCGAGTCAAAGCAATGGAAAGTGATTATGGCGACTATATACTTGAAATGAAACTAAAATATAAAGATACAGATTGGAAAATAGGGTATGCTTTTGATACCAAACGACCATTAGAAAATTTATCTGAATTGAACGAAGTCCAAGGAATCATAGTCCAGCACAAAGAATCACGATTCAACAAAACCCGACTGATTACCCAACTTACAAGCGATGGTAATGTAACGTTAACCAATACTTCTTTCACACAATGGATTAACGGTAAATCGGAAAAAGAACAGATTGACAATATTAAATTCAAAGAGCTAGCAAAACAGCATTTTGGATTTCAAGTATTATGAGAAGCCGTTGTTGAAGCGGCTTCTTTTTTGATTTTCCTGCTCACGAAAATTCGATGATAGAGTAGACAAACAGGCTGCCAAATGCCCAATTGGACGATGACAGCCTGCAAGAAAAAACCTAATCTTTAGGTATATAAAAGCGATTATTCCCTAACTGTATGTCTTGCAGAGTATCAATGCCATCGGTGTCATGGTCGAAGAAAAGCATACGTGCCGTGGTACCGTCCTTATACTTGAGAATTATTGTATTACCCGAAATGGCATATGTTCCAGTATCGCTCTTAGAAGTGGACGATTGGGTATCGGATACGATAACATCCAGGCTGGCTATGCTAAGGTCAGTGCTCTCGAAAGTGCCGTCGCTTGCAAAGGAAAGGTATTCGGTCGATGATGAGGAAAAAGCATTGATGCCAACAAGGCCGCTATAGCTGATGTATTTGTATGTTCCCTGTAACGTCAATCCATTCATAACAGGTACAACACGGGTCATGAAAACACCGTCAATGTACAGTTCTCCATTCTTTGATGTTTCGATGGTACGACTGTATCCCGCGCTTAAATTGAGCTTACCTTCAGAAAGGGTGTAAGTACTGCATTTATCCCGCGTGCAATCGATCGTTTCCGGCCCGCCTTGCGGAGGTGATCCGACAAAGATGTGGTTGTCGGGGAGGAATGTATAGATATCCCAGCATGCGCCACCGCATTGATATCCTCCGAAATCGTCTCTAAAGCCGTAGTACATGCCTTGTAGAGCTGACAGATCGACGGGTTTGCCAGCCGGTTCAACGGGCTGAACGGGAGTAGTCGATGCAGTCGGCTTGGGCTCTTGGGCCCCGGGCGCCGGTGTCTGAGGCGTAGTTGGCGGCATCTGCTGCTTAGCGGCATAGTCGGCTAGCCGTTTCAGCATCTCTTCCTTTGTTAGGCCAAGACTCGCCAATAAATTTTCCGTAACAATGGAGATTTCCCGATTTACCGGATCCCAATGAACGAGCGCCCCGGTCGCTTCCCCAATAAAACGCAGGGGTACCATTGTACTGCCATTCAAAATCCGTGCGCCTTGGCTGAGCTCGACCTTTTTTCCGTTCACCGTGGCATGGGATTCGTCAATACGAAGCTCAATTTTTAGCCCTGACTTGGACCCCGTTACAAGCCGCTGTGCTTCATCCCACTTCACGTCCATACCCATCGCTTCAAAAAGGGGTCTGAACTGAACAAGTGTAGTGCCGTCTGTTAGAAGCGGATCCACTTGAAAAGAGATTCTCGCGGTATCGACGAATACTTTCAGCGGCGGCTCGTCGGCAGCGTTTGTTTTAGCTGCAGGATACACGGAGAGGAGGAGGATGACGAAGAGTAGTGAACATATAAGCATGTGACGTGACAAGCGCAATGCAGATACCTCCTTGAAACTCGATTTTTTCTGCGAAACATACATAAGGCTAATCGAATTCCCTATATTTTCCAAGGTGCAAAAGTATCGTTTTCTACGCGTTTTTCCTCATTTTTCCTCGAATCTGCTCGAAGGAGCTGGATTGCCACGCCACGACATGCTCCGGACTTCACACGTCCGGAACAGCCGCTCCTGTATTCAATAACTAGTGTTGACCGCTTGCAAGCTTATCAACGAAACCAGCAAGCAGAACATCCAACCCGAACAAAAACTCTTCCTCCCAATTCACAGAAGTCGTGTAAGCGGCTAGCCGGATAAAGTGGGGATATCGCTCCTTAGGCAATGCCTCAATCTCATTGTATCTTGTCTCCGATTCTTCTCGGCTTTCCTGCGAAAGCTTCGCGCGATCACGCAATCGACATTCTTCATCGACAAAGCCGTAGATGAAGTTCTTGAGCATAGAAGCAAGCCATGGCACTTGGTCATCCTTAAATCCGGCTTCGACGAGCGCCCTAAAAAGAAATTCGATATGGGCCAAACGGTTAGGGCTCGCCGCATGCGTCGCGTTCATGATGTGTACAGCGTCAGGGTATTGCAGCAGACTTAGGCGGAAGCTCATCGACCACAGCCGCAGCTGCATTTTCCAATCCAAAGCGGTATCGGGAAAATCAATCTTCGTGCTGATCTCTTCTGCCAAGAGATGAAGCAGCTGTTCTTTGTCCTTCACATGGTAATACAAAGATGAGGCTTTCACGCCAAGTGAATCGGCGATTTTGCGCATGCTGATGCCATCTAAGCCCTCAGCTTGCAGGAGTTCCAGCATGATCCTGACAATTCGGGCACGATCGAGGGGCGTGTGAAGCGGCTCACTCCGATTCGAGTCCTTATCTGTCGTTAAGGGATGAATTCGTCTTCTTGCCATATGGGGTCACCTTCCAATTTATCTCTTGACAAGTATAGCACAACAGTTTAATCTAACGGTATTATATTATTATTTATCACTGTTAGATTAACCGAAAAGAGGAGTGAATATACATGCAAACAACCGCAATAGAAAACATTGCCCGTACTGCCGGGGATATTTTATCCCATGCGTGGAAAGCAGTCTACGAAGAGGAGAAGGATGAACTGACCGAGATGTTCAAGAAGTTCGGCGATCGCGCCTATGGTTCGTGGATTCAACAATTCATGACGCCGGTCGCAGAGCGGCTTGCCGCTGATGGTTTCATCATCAGAGGCGGATTTAACTTAAAAGATTCCATTGAGAACTGGGGTCCGCCTGAAGAACGGGAACGGTGTGTATGGTATGTCGTAAAGTCATTGGAAGGTGAAGAGCTGGGTACGTTGGTTCTGCAGGCCTATCATTCGCACCGCTCGTTCTTCATGCCAAGAGCACCGCGGATTTTGGCACTTGAAGTTACGGATCGGGAAGCCATTATCGCCGCACTCTCAGATGCTTCAACCCGAATCCGCTGGGATTTAAGGGAGGAACGAATGCCTCAGCCGCAATTACAATCCATCCCGAGTCAGCGGTTTGAGTACGCGACAGATACTTCAATCGGAGATGGACTCAAGCCCGCAGCAGACGGTCAGCTGTACAGTTGGAATTTGGACAATGCACTCGGCCATTGGGGTCGGTACGGATGGGAACTTGTGTCCGTCGTTCCAGCTGGAGGCAAAGTGATTGCGTACTTCAAACGCCCGCTGATGGACTAAACCAACCTGTAACAACGGGAAGCTTATAATAAATTTAAAGCTGACGGAGATAGAGGGTTGTCCCTAAGTAGGTAGCTACTTGAGGATAACTCTTTTTTTAATAGGTATTGACAATGATTGGAATTAAAGTTTTAATGATATTAACGTATTGATAATAACAAATTGTTTATAACATAATGTTGAAATCAAAGAATGGGTGATCTACACATGAATATAGAGCAACTTAGAGATAAGCAGGGACTTACTGAAGTGGAGTTTTTACAGAAGTATGATGCCAGTATTTATCAAAGACCGTCTGTTACCGTAGATATGTTAATTTTCACTGTAGTTGATGAGGAAAAAGAAAACTATAGAAAGCTGTCGGAAAAGTCACTGAAACTCCTCATGGTTAAAAGGGGGGTTCATCCTTATATAGGGCAATGGGCTTTACCCGGAGGCTTTGTAACAGAGAACGAGAGTATTGATGAAGCTGCTTTACGTGAGCTAAAAACCGAAACTAATATTGATGATGTATATATGGAACAGCTTTACACATGGGGTGATGTAAATAGGGACCCTCGTACACGAGTTATCAGCTGTTCGTATATGGCACTTGTTGATTGCAGATCACTCGAAGTGAAGGCTGGGGATGATGCGGATGATGCCAGGTGGTTCAACGTTAGGTACAGTGTGCTTGAAGAGAAGAAAACCATGCTGGAGAAGGACTTAATATTTGAAAAAGTCGTAAAAATTACTCTTTCAAACGATGAGGACATCCTGGAGGCTATTATTAAAGTTATTGAAAAATATTCTGGAAAAACAGCAAGGGTAGAAAGAGAGGTTATCGTTTCGAATGGAATTGCATTTGATCATGCGGAAATGATCCAATATGCAGTTGAAAGGCTTAGGAATAAGGTTGAGTATACAGATATAGCTTTCAATCTGATGCCGGAACTTTTTACCTTATCAGAGCTCCAGCAGGTCTATGAGGTTACTTTGGGAAAAGAGCTGCTTTCAGCTGCGTTTAGAAGAAAGATTGCTGATATGGTTATGGAAACCAATCAATTTACTAAGGATGCAGGGCATAGACCTGCAAAGCTGTTCAGATTCAATCCGAATTGGCGATATTTGTAAAGCGAGTAAATGTTAGTTGGAGGTAGAAAATGAATTCAAACAAAAAAACGGCGTTGCTTTCAGGGTTATTGAGGCCATAATCCTTATTGTTGGTGCAATCAGCCCATTATTACTAATTACATTAAGTCAGGAATATATAGAAGCAGGAGCTCCGGATGCTGCCTATTTTCAAACGATAGGCACGTTAGCAATAAAAGGGAAGTATTTGGCTTTTCAGGTGGCAATGATCGTTCTTAGTCTAGTTAGCCTGTTGTTTTGTTATTTATTATATCAATCAAAACTCATTCCGCGTTTAATTTCAATCTTTGGGCTTATTGGCTACGCATCGTTGTTAACAAGCGCCTTGCTAGAGATTTTTGGCTATAGTCCAGGAATGTTTTTATTTCTTCCAGGAGCCTTATTTGAAATCATACTCCCGATATGGCTGATAGTTAAAGGATTTAACTCATTTGCAATCAAACCCAATCAATAAAGTAAACCGAAACACAAATTGGTCTTAAGGAGCAATCTTCATGAAGGCGATGGTATACACAAAATACGGAACTACTGACGTTCTTAAACTCAAAGAGGTAGAAAAACCTAATCCCAAGGACAATGAAGTACTGATAAAAGTATATGCTGCATCCGTAAATTCATGGGATTGGGATCTCTTGAGAGGTACACCATTCTTAGTCCGCCTTGATGGGGGGATTCAAAAACCAAAATTCAAAATACTCGGAGCTGACATAGCGGGGCTGGTTGAAGCGGTTGGCAAAGACGTAAAGCAGTTTCTACCGGGTGATGAAGTATTCGGGGACATTTCCGGGTGTAGTTGGGGCGGGTTTGCGGAGTATGTATGTGCTCGTGAAAATGCATTAACACTGAAATCAGCCAGTATGACATTCGAGGAAGCAGCGGCCATACCACAAGCAGCAGTCCTTGCCTTGCAGGGACTTCGTGATAAAGGACAGATTCAGAAAGGTCAAAAGGTTTTAATTAATGGTGCAGGTGGAGGTGTGGGTACGTTTGCAGTGCAGATTGCCAAATCATTCGGGGCACAAGTGGTAGGCGTAGACAGCACGAAGAAATTGGATATGCTGAAATCGATAGGTGCAGACCAGGTTATTGATTACACGCAAGAGGATTTCACACAAAATGGGCAGCGTTATGACCTAATTCTTGATGTTGCGGGATATCGATCGATTTTCGATTACAAACGTGCATTAAGTGCCAATGGTACTTATGTCATGGTAGGAGGTTCCATGTCTCGAATCTTCCAAGTCATGTTCCTAGGACCATGGATTTCAATGACCGGGAGTAAGAAAATGGGGATCCTTATGCACAAGCCAAACAAAAATGATCAAAATTACATGAAGGAGCTTTTTGAGGCTGGCAAAGTAGTACCTGTTATAGATAGACGTTACCCATTAAATGAGGCTGCAGAAGCTCTTCAGTATCTTGGAGAAGGGCACCCCAAAGGGAAAGTCGTCATCCGTGTTGAGAGGAGTGCTCAGTAATTAAGAATATTGGAATTGATGCTGGCGGTACGCTTATAAAAGTTGTTTGTGAGGAAAATAACTCCTTTAGTTTTAGCAAATACCCTGTGGCTCAAATAGAAAACGTTGCTTCAAACATTAATAAGATTGCTGGTGCCCAAATATGTCTTACCGGCGGCAAGGCATCATTATTTGAAACGTTAATGATTCAAGAGCCATTACACATTATTGAATTTGAGGCAACATGTCGCGGAGTGCAGTATCTTCTTAATATAGACGATCCAAAACTGCAAGAATATGTATTTACTAATGTGGGTACAGGGACTTCAATTCACCACGTTGGAAATAGCGTGCATGAACGTGTCGGAGGAACCGGGGTTGGTGGCGGAACATTGTTGGGTTTGTCTCAATTGTTGACTGGTTTAACGGATTATGAAGCTATCGTTAAATTAGCTGCTAAGGGAATACGAGATCGAATCGACCTGAAAGTGAGTCACATTTATGAAGGAGCAGAACCTCCTATCTCAGGCGATTTAACGGCCAGTAACTTTGGTAGGGTTTTACAATCATTTTCTAATCAAGAGTTTGCCAAAGAAGAACTTTTGGCGTCGATAGTCGGACTTGTAGGAGAAACAGTAGCAACTACCAGTGTTCTTGCGGCTAAGAGTTGTGGTGTTTCATCGGTTGTTTATATCGGATCCTCGTTTATTCAAAATGAACTACTTAAAGAGACGGTTCAAAGTTATACTATTTTAAGAGGAGCTTTACCGGTATTTGTTGAAAATGGGGAATATTCCGGAGCCATTGGTGCTTTACTCTATGGCGTTACTCCTTAGTGGGACGGTATGTATTAAACATTCAAGACAAGAAAACGGCAGTCGGTCTAATTGATCGGCTGCCATTTCGTCTTCTAACTGGAAGGAAATTGAAGTAACCACATAGTTAATAAGGAAATCGAGGTATGATACAATAGATGATGCAGCAGGAATTTTTATAATGAAGGAGTTGTAAAAATGAGTACTTTAACGAAAGCAATACTAATAGCCGCGAAAGCTCATGATGGTCAAACAGATAAAGGTGGTAATCCATACATATTACATCCTGCAAGATTAGCAACTAAAGCCAGCAGTGAAGAAGAATCAATTGTAGCAATTTTACATGATGTTATAGAAGATTCAGATATTACTCTATTTGATTTAAAGAATGCAGGTTTTAGCATAGAAATTATAGAAGCTCTTGATTGCCTTACAAAAAGAGCAGATGAATCATATGAAGGCTTTATCAAGAGGATCAAATTAAACCCCCTCGCGACGAAAGTGAAGCTTTTGGATCTAGAGGATAACAGTGATATTAGCCGTATTCCTATCCCAACTGATAAAGACTATGCAAGGATTGATAAGTACAAGAAGGCAATTGCAGAACTGAAATTCGAATAACGTAAATACAACATGAGAGGATTGCAGATGTAATGAGTGATACGGTTAATCTTACTATTGGAGGCTCCTATGTTTTTGCTCCAGACAATCCAAGAAAGACGAAGAATCGTGGTAGGAAATGCACAATCCTTTCTTTCGAGTTGACTGATGAGTATGAACTAGAAGTTAGGGTTGTATATCATGATACGAATAGAGAGGCACTATTAAAAGTAAGTGATTTAAAGACAATAACTGAATGAAACAAATAAACTTCCAGCCTATTGACAAATAAACAATATTTCGTTAGCATCATTGTGAATCGGACAATTGTCCGTAAAATTTGATGTTAGACAAGAGAGAGTCAGCAGAGGATGCTGAATCGGATGGAGGGAATACATGTCTTCAGGTAAAAACATTGCAGCAACAGAAGCCCCGTTTTCTATGCGAAGCATATTAGGGCCGTTGGTGGCAATTGTGGTTGGGATTTTCATGGTAATTTTGGACGGAACGGCGGTAAACGTTGCTCTTCCCAAGCTGCAGGAAGAATTTAATCTATTGAACTTGTCCTTAGTGCAATGGACCGTGATCGGATATGCGCTAGCACAAGCAGCGGTCATTCCTTTAGCAGGCTGGCTGTCCGACAGATTTGGCGCCAAGAAAATATTCTTGATCTCGGTAGGTCTTTTCACTATTGGTTCTGGTCTATGTGCGCTGGCTAATTCAGTTGAAATGCTGATTACCTTCCGTATCATCCAAGGCCTGGGTGGCGGTGTTGTTGTACCGATTGCCATGGCGTTCATCTATCGTCTGTCGCCGCCAGGAAAAGTAGGGGCAGTCATGGGCATGATGGGTATTCCGATCTTGCTGGGTCCGGCGCTTGGACCTGTCGTTGCAGGCTGGTTAGTTGAATATCACAGCTGGCAGTGGATATTCCTGATTAACCTACCGATCGGTGTAATCGGTATTATTCTCGGAATCCGTACATTACCGAATATAGGGCGGCAGTCGGTTGCATCCTTGGATTTACTTGGCATGCTTTTAGGGCCAATTGCCTTTGCGGCGCTAGTGTACGGTGTTTCTAATGGTGGTATTGACCCGATCACTGGGAAATCCACATGGATGGATGCTGATACGTTGATTGGCTCAGGAATCGGTATTGTGGCGCTTATTTTATTCGTTATTGTGGAGTTAAGACGTGAGAATCCGCTGCTCGAGCTTCGCGTTTTCCGCTCAGGAAATTTTACAAAAGGGATTATCGTGCAATGGATTTCACAGATTGCGATGTTCGGAACCATGTTCCTCGTCCCCCTATATTTACAACAGGCCCATGGCTATAGTCCATTGAAAACGGGGCTCATCATGCTTCCGCAAGCTCTGGCATCTGGTTTATTTATGCCAATTGGCGGTAAACTGTCAGATCGTTTCGGAGCGCGTCCGCTCGTCTTGGCGGGGATGGTACTTACATCGATTTCAGCCTTGTTACTGTCCAATATTTCTGGCGATTCAGGTGTCGGTACTGTGATCCTGCCGCTTGCACTGCTAGGCGCGGGAATGGGACTGTTTATGATGCCTCTCAATAATCATTTGATCCAATCCGCTCCACAGAATTTGGTTGGACGTGTAACGTCGCTCACGAACGCTGCACAGCAAGTTATGATGTCCTTCGCTATCGCTATTTTGATGACGATCTTTACAACGAAGATGAAAAATTTAATGGTTGAATCAGGTAAGCAGAAGCCGGATTTAGACTTGTATGCTTCTTCCTTTGGGTACACTTTCTTAGTTCTACTGGGTATCGCGGTTGTCGGTGGTTTGCTTGGTCTTATGCTACAAAAGCCGAAACGGGTGGAAGGCGAGTCCACGGACGGTGCCGAAATTCCAGTTATGGTTGGTCATTAATTAAGTTGAATTAACATTAATTCTATAGAAAAACGAAAAGCCCGGTCCAAGTGGAACCGGGCTTTTTCGCATATGATGATCATTGATTTTGTGATCTGCTGCTGGAGGATTGATTTTCTTTGAATGCCTCTGCTGCTTCCTCAGCGGAAAATTCCGTATCATCTTTACCTGGGACAGGCATTTTGTTTAACTCCGTAGACTGTACTTCTGCCTTTGTTGCCTGATTATTATCTTGGTTGGGCATGTGACACCTCCTTTATTAAAATAACAACAAGGAATAGTTTTCCACCTTATGAAATTTTTATACCAAAAATTTTCCACTAAGTGTAGACGAATTCGAATTTTCAAAATTTATGTTTACCTTACAATGGTTTTTTGATAATATAATCGCAATAATCAAATGCGGTGAAGAGAAGAGTAAATAAATGAATTCTTTCACAGAGAGCTCCGGTTTGCTGAAAAGGAGTAAAGAATATTTTATTGAAAAAAGCCTCAGAGCAGCGCATCGGATCCTTTCGAAAAGGGTGATGATGTGTCAGGAGCTCCTGTTACAGAGCTAAAGTATACGCATTACATGGTAATGCCGTACTTGAAGAGGCTGATATGGCGACATATTAGCGAATTTGGGGTGGTACCACGAGTAAATACAATCTCGTCCCTAAGACTGACTATAGTCTTGGGGGTGGGATTTTTTTTATTGGTGCTTAAGAAGATCAGCTCACGTGCAACATGCGGTACACCGAATCAGACTGTTTGAATATATATTTAGGGGTTCCCCTTAATCATGCTATTTTGAAAGGATTTGAATATCTTATGTCAGAAAAATTGAAGGTTGGTATTGTCGGAGGAACAGGAATGGTTGGTCAGCGGTTTGTTCAGTTGCTGGATCAGCATCCTTGGTTTAAAGTAACGGCAATCGCCGCTAGCAGCAGTTCAGCAGGTAAAACATATGAAGAATCTGTGCAAGGAAGATGGAAGTTGTCTGGTCCAATACCTGAAGAAGTGAAAAATATCGTCATTCAGGATGCATCGAAAGTGGAGGAAGTTGCTGGTCAGGTCGATTTTATTTTTTGTGCGGTGGATATGAAAAAGAATGAAATTCAAGCGTTGGAAGAGGCATACGCCAAAACGGGCACACCCGTTATTTCCAATAACTCGGCTCACCGCTGGACGCCTGACATCCCGATGGTCATTCCAGAAGTTAATCCAGGGCATATTGAAGTGATTGCTGCACAGAGAAAGCGGCTTAGAACCTCAACCGGATTTATTGCCGTTAAGCCTAACTGTTCAATCCAGAGCTATGTGCCAGCCCTTCATGCACTGCTAGATTACAAACCGACAAGAGTGGTTGCGTCGACGTATCAGGCGATTTCCGGAGCTGGTAAAAACTTTACCGATTGGCCCGATATGTTGGATAATGTCATCCCGTATATTGGCGGCGAGGAAGAAAAAAGCGAGCAGGAGCCACTTCGCATATGGGGCAGCATTGTAAATGATGAAATTATTAAAGCAAGTGCGCCTTTAATTACAACGCAGTGTATTCGCGTTCCAGTAACGGATGGGCATTTGGCTACCGTATTTGTATCGTTTGAGAAAAAACCTTCGAATGAAGAAATTCTAGATCGCTGGCTGCATTTCAAAGGACGTCCGCAGGAGCTTGGTCTGCCAAGCGCACCGAAACAGTTCATTACTTATTTTGAAGAAGAGAACAGGCCACAGACTAAGCTTGATCGTGAAATTGAGCGAGGTATGGGTGTTTCGGCGGGGAGATTGCGCGAGGATTCAATATATGATTTTAAATTTGTAGGACTATCACATAATACATTACGCGGAGCAGCGGGCGGTGCCGTTCTGATCGCCGAACTGCTTAAAGCGGAAGGGTACATTCAGGCAAAGTAGAAGCATTCAAAGTGATTCTATTAGATAGATTTAAAAATCCAATCCTTGAATTTTTATTCATCTTCTAAGGCATACTAAGCATTGTTCGCTCAAAAAAATGTGGAGGTGTTCGTAATGCGTCAGGTAAATAAATCAAAGATCGTTGCATCAACTGCAGCCGCGGCAGCAGTCATGGGATCTGTTATTTTTGGCGTTTACAGAGCAAGAAACAGCAACATTCTTGAGCGGATAAAAAACAGATTGACCTAAGGAAGGGGGCGGGAAACCGCCTCCTTTACCACACACTGATTTAAAACGAAGTGTCATCGGAGAGTTCCGGTGGCGCTTTTTTTGTTTAATTGCTCTGACTTTCCATCAAAGTTTACGAAAAAAAGAAGAACCAGCTTAAGACGCTGGTTCTTCTTTTTTTCGCTCATTATGATTTTCTCCCCAAACACACATCACTTCTGCTACAGGTATCAATGTTCTGCCATATTCACTAAGTGAATATTCTACTTTTGGAGGGACGGTGGGGTATACTGTTCTTTCGATCACGCCTTCTTGTTCCAAGTCTCGAAGATGTTGCGTGAGCATTTTTTGGGAGACGTTAGGTATTAGCTTTTCCAGATCGTTGTACCGCTTGGTTGATTCGATCAAATGCCATAAAATCATCGGCTTCCATTTTCCACCTAAAACATGAAGGACAGTCTCGATTGGACATTCGCGCTGATGAATCATTGATAAATCACCCCCTTACTTTTAAGTAAGTGCCGTACTTTAAAGTGCGTTCTTAACAAAATATTATTACCGATATACAATAAAGTCAATCAAATAAATGGAAAAAGGAGCCAGACAAATGAGTAAATCTTATTGGGGACCAAAGTCAGTAACATTTTGGTTAGTGGGTGTTGTTACGCTGTTGATGTTGTATTTAGGAGTAAGAGGTTTTATCCAGCCAGAAGCAGCGATTCGAGGTTTTGGTATACCACTGCATGACACCGCTGATAGATATCTTGTGCATATCAAAGCAGATCGTGATCTGTTTATTGGAATCTTCCTACTAGTCTTGATGGTACTTCGTATGAGAAAAGCATTACTTGTTCTTATGTTAACTTCTATTTTAATGCCAATCGTAGATGCAATATTGGTATTAACGAATGCTGTAGATAAAACACCTTCTTGGATTCATATTATTACTGCGGTATACCTACTTGTTGTAGGTTGGATGTTGTATCGAGAAGAACAGCGAGCCAAAACAGTGAATAAATAGAACAGTATCATCATGGAAAAAACAGGGCATTCACAAATTAGGGGGCATAACATGTATATTTACCTTTTGTTCATCCATATCATCGCGGCTGTGACGGCCATTGGCGCAATCATCTGCTATCCCTTGATCATGAGCAGCGCCCGGGCAGTGGGTCAGGCCAAGTTCGCCCTTGCGCTGTTGCAGAAGACGGCGATCCTGCCGAAATTCGGCGGCATACTGCTGCTTCTTACGGGTCTTGCGTTTGGCTTCCTGCAGACCGACTTGTTCCGTGAACTGTGGTATGTGATCTCGATTGCCATCTTCTTTGTCATTCTGGTCATTTTGGCTGGCCTGCATCCCGCTGGCATCAAACAGCAGCTTGCGCTACTGCAGCAAACGCAGGGTGATGATCTGCCTGACGCGTACCGACTGAGCCGCAAACGCTCTGCTTGGCTGGAAGGGATCGCGAATCTTGCCGCTTTCATCTCGATTCTGTTGATGGTGTTCAAACCGTTCTAGTAGTATATGCAAGTTTCGGTTCCGCATTTTTGCTGGTGCTACCCACCCGTTATAAGTGTATAATATAATAGAAATTTTATAGAGAAAGAAATAGTGAGAGAGTGAGTGAGAAACCATATGATTACAAAAACCTTATCACCCTTAGTTGCAGCACTAGATTTAAAGCCTCATCGTGAAGGCGGATGGTACAAGGAGCTATGGAAAGCTTCCTTCGAAATTCCAAAAGAGGTGCTTAGTGATGCGTACACAGGTTCCCGATATGCGGCAACTTCCATTTATTTCGTGCTTCACCCAGAAGAGTTTTCAGAGTGGCATAAGGTATTATCGGATGAACTTTGGCTCTGGCATTCAGGTAGTCCACTGTTGCTAACACTTGGAGGTACAAAGGACAAGCCTGAGGAAATACAAGAAATTATTCTCGGACCAGATGTCATCAATGGACAGTGTCCACAAGCATTAGTTCCGGCCAACGTTTGGCAGACGGCAAAGCCGCTAGGAAACGAGCCTGTTTTTGTCTCTTGTGTTGTAGCGCCGGGGTTTCATTATGATGATTTTATGTTAATTAAGAAATAAGATAAATAGCTGTTTAGACATCAAGAGAAGGCCGCCGACAATAGTTCGGCAGCCTTTTTCTGTTAACAGGGAGTTTAACGCAATAGAGAATGGAACTAAGAACAGATATTTATTGTAAATATAAGGTATAATTGGTTCGAGGAACGTATTAATAGAAAGGAGAAAGTTATGAGAAAAAGATTAATGAACGTGATGGTTATATGTCTCACTTTTTTATTTGTATTTAGTTTGATTGGTTGCAATAATACTGTAAAGAAAGCTTCAACGGATATAACCTTTGAGCAAACAATCGATGGAAAACTTAAAAATATTACTAATCCAAAAGATTATACGGTATCACTTTCCTCTAATCCATATGACTATATTAAGGGTGTAGATAGTAATAAGGATTACAAATACATTGTTTTGCAAGGAGAAAAGTCTTTAAATTATATGCTCAACAAATTTACTAGTAGTGATAATAATGGATTAGAAGAATATATTATGGCAATCGCCTGTTCTGAAATACTACAAGAGAATTCTGCTTCTAAAAAATGGGCTACTGGTAGGGAATGGTATGATAACCATATTAGAAACATACCTAAGGGAGTGAACATGTGACTATTAAAGCAGTATTATTCGACTTTGATGGGACTCTGGCCGATACGTTGCCGCTGTCTTTTTATGCTTTTAAATTTATCTTTAAAAAGTACGATAATAGGGATGTATCTACAGAAGAACTAATCTCTATGTTTGGGCCAACAGAAGACGATATAATCTCTAATAACCTTTTAAAAAAGGAATATGTTGCAGATGCAATCTCTGAATATTATCAAATTTATCAAATGGACCATGCCTCTCAAGTACAAATGACTGACGAAATGCTAAATCTATTAATGTATATAAAATCGAATAACATAAAAATGGGAGTAATCACAGGGAAAAGTAGAGAAGCATTTCAAATATCCTCAGACTCGCTGAACTTATCACATTTCTTTGACATTGTGATTACTGGAGATGATGTACAGAAACCCAAACCTAATCCAGAAGGTATTTTTACAGTATTGGAGTTTCTTGGAGTTTCAAAAGATGAAGCAGTTTTTATTGGAGACAGCAATGCTGATATAAAGGCGGGCAAAGCTGCAGGATTGCGGACTTTTGGAGTACAGTGGCTATCTACCTATCAAAGCACCCATTTTGAAATTGAGCCAGATTTTGTTTTTACTAAAATTGATCAGTTTCTAAAGATACTTGAGAGTGAACAAAAATAGATGATTACTTTAGCGAGTCTTAAGTAATTGTACCAAAATTGAAATCTTATATTCATGTGGCATTAATGAATTAAGCCTATAATAAAACTCGACCCCCTTTTAAATATATACTAAGACCCTCAGCCCGTTGCTGTGGGTCTCTTTTTTACTTATTGCCTTGGCCACAAACATTACCCGTGAGCTGTCACGTATTTAAAAATAGAGTACTTGAGAAAACTTCAAAACAGGCTTTTGCTGTCTGACTTTTGTCCATGCAATTCAAATGCCATTGAAATACAATAAACCATCTGATAGCAGAAGGGAGCGAGAT
>NZ_WHOC01000046.1:0-49217 GCF_013141785.1 Paenibacillus germinis | reverse complement strand
CAGTATTCCGATATCTCACATCCAAATCTTGAATGGAAGGTAGTCAAGCTTGCTAACGGTTACTATAAGCTTGTAAATCATACAAGCGGTAAGGTCCTTGACAATGCGGGCTCATTAACAGACGGGACCGCTCTTTATCAATGGGCTGATTTAAACAATCCAAACCTGGAATGGGCATTACAAGCAACAGATCAAACGGTACAGGTTTCTTCGATTTCGGTAAATGGAGCAGGCGGCGCGAGTGCGATCACAGTCAATGATGGCACGCTGCAAATGCAGGCTGATGTTCTGCCAGCCACTGCAGCAAACCGTAATGTCACATGGAGCGTCTACGAAACAGATGGTACAACGTTAACGGATAAAGCGACAATTGATGCCAATGGAATGTTGAAAGCTAAAAAATTCGGGACTGTGAAAGTCGTTGCAACGGCCACTGACGGCAGTGGCGTACAAGGATCCACATTGATTACGATTGAATCCGACCAGATGGACGTCGCATTGGATAAAGCGAGTCTTGCTATCGGCTACGCGGAAGGTGACAGCGAAGTAGGCGTAACGAAAAACGTTCATTTGATAACGAACGGTTCGAACGGGACAATAATTACATGGAGCAGTGACGCTACATCTGTCATCGACGCGAACGGTAAGGTAACCCGCCCGTTATCTTTCGAATCTGATACGACTGTTAGGCTATTAGCAACGATCACAAAAGGTACTGTTTCGGACACAAGGACTTTCATTCTTAACGTATTAAAGGGGGCTCCTCCGGTCGACGCCTTGTTGTCTGCAGACATTACAGCACCAACCAATAGGGACGTTACCGTAACAATTAGCTATCCGTCGGATGTGACGGTGAAGGAGTACAAAGTAGGCGGTAACGGCACATGGACAGCGTACACCAAACCGGTGGTTGTATCCGCCAACGATACCGTGTATGCACAGAGCAAGGACGCAGCAGGCAACGTATCAAATGTGACCAGCTATACGGTCAGCAACATCGACAAGACGCCTCCAGCTGACGCAACGTTGTCAGCCGACACTACAGCGCCAACCAATAGAGACGTTACCGTAACGATCAGCTTTCCGGCTGACGTCGCGGTAATGGAGTACAAGGTAGGAGATAACGGCGTATGGACGGCATACGGCGCTCCAGTGGTTATCTCCGAAAACAGTACGGTTTATGCAAGAGGAATGGATGCTGCGGGCAATGTGTCGAATGAGACGAACTGCACGGTCAGCAATATCGATCACATAGCACCTATCGATGCAACCTTGGCTGTAGATACAACAGCGCCGACCAACCAAGGCGTCACCGTAACGATCAGCTACCCGGCAGACGCTTCGTTGATGGAATATAAAGTGGGAGTAAGCGGCGCGTGGACATCATACACCGCTCCAGTGGTTGTTTCTGACAATGACACCGTGTACGCAAGAGGAATTGATGCAGTAGGCAATGTATCGAATGTAACCGGCATTACGGTAAGCAACATTCATAAGATTGCTCCTGTAACCACCGCAACGTTAAGTCCGACTGCGCCTAACGGCAAGAACAGCTGGTACTTGGCGGATGTGACCGTAAGCTTATCCGTAAGCGCCAGTGTTTACGGAGGCTCCGTAACAACGGAATACCAAGTGAATGAAGGTGAATGGATCGTTTACACCGGCTCCATTCCAGCTTTCGGTGACGGAACTTATAAGCTCGGATACCGCAGCAAGGATCAGGCAGGCAATGTAGAACAACTCAAAACAGTCGAATTTAAAGTTGACAAGACAGCTCCAGCACTTTCCGTCCAGTTAGATAAGACGTCGATTTGGCCAGCGAATCATAAAATGGTTACGATCAATGCCACGCTGAATCCTAGTGATGCTACATCGGAAGTTGAATCCGTGGTATTAACGTCCATCACGAGCAATCAACCAGATAGCGGTCAAAGCGACATCCAGGCCAATTTCGGCACAGCGGCCACTTCCTTTAGCATGCGAGCCGAAAAATCACGCATCTATACCATTACGTATACGGCAACCGATAAAGCAGGCAACAAAACGTTTACTGCCGTAACCGTCACAGTGCCGCATGATCAATCGGGCAAACAATAAGAAAAAATAAAGAAGGGAGTGATCTGGACCCTTTGTCAAGGACACTTGTAAAAGTGGGGCATATCTAAGAAGCTAATAATAGATGATTCCTGTATTACACAGGAGTCATCTTTTTTACTTTCGGAACGTTCCGATATACTCCATGGTGCATGGGAGAAGCACCATAGCGTTTTGGCGGGAGGCACCAAGCCACTTGTGTGGGTTGGTGCTTCTTATGTTTTTTTACGACGCGCAAGGATGTGTCGTTGCATGATCCCATCGGAACGGACAAAGACAACTGGGTTTTAAGGGGAGGCTCGTACTTGTGCCATGCTTCCTATTGCAATCGATATCGTGTGGCTGCACGGAGTAAAAATATATCTGACAGTTCTGCGGGAAACATAGGTTTCCGATGTGCTGCTGATGCTTAATTTCGTATCCATGTCGCCAATAACAACTGAAACCGATTTATTTGATCCACTGGCGTTTCACTCTCAGGGTGAGCATTCATCAATGATAAATAAAAAATATATTTGAATGAATATACTTCTTTAAGTATAATTATACATATCTGGTCAGGGGGATGAAACGTTGGAGTCCGAAAAAACACTATTGTCAAACAAGCATGGGTTTACAATCAGTAGTAATAAAAGTTTTTTGGACATAGAAGTTATACATAATTTTCTTAGTAAGGATTCTTATTGGGTAAAGGGTATTGCCAAAGAATTAGTAGTAGCATCTATTGAAAATTCTACCCTTTGATATAAGATTCTTTAGCATGTGTATCGAAACCAAGGCTGAATCTGAAACCGAACAATGGTATAATAAAGTAACGAAGCTGCCTTTGTGGCATAAAAGGATTGAAGACCATGAGAAGAACAGCCTTTATGAAGCTGCTGATACAATTGACAGCGGTCGTTTTTGTGATAACGCTTTCAACTGGCGCGCTTGTATATCGCTACGTTAATCAGACACTAAAAGAGGAAGTATATCAAGCGAATACAGAGCTCCTCGGCCAAACGAAAAATATGATTGAGATCTTCCTCCGCGAAACCGAACAAATGGCGTTTTCGCTAGCGATCAACAAGGACGTGCAGCGGGCGATTTGGCTTCCTTGGGACCAACGGGATAGTTTTGATTTCATGCAGAATGTCAATGTACTGTTCAGTGACAAGATCGTTTCGTCCAGCTACGTGCATTCCATATACTTGTATAACGTGAAGAACGGCAAAAGCATTTCGAATGGCGGCGTTGATACACTGGCCGGCTCTCGCTTTGAGAATGAGGTACGCAGCTTCCTGGAGAACAAGTCTCCGATCAGCTGGCTCGATACAAGGACCGTCGGCAATATCACTGGCGAGCAGGAAAACCTCATCAGCTTCATGATGAGCGTACCTATTAACGAATATCCGAAATCAGGCGTACTGCTGCTGAACATAAAGGAGGATCTGCTGTACGACGCGGTCGTAAACATTAACAACAGCAAACTTGGCAACGTAGCGGTGCTGAACAAGGCCGGACAGATGCTTTCCTACAAAGATAAAAGCATGCTGTTCAGCCGGTTTGAGCCCGCTGAAGACCATAGGATGGACGAGAGCAAGTCGGGCTATATGATCGTTGATATAGGCGGGGTGTCCACGTTCGTTTCGTATATTACCTCTGACTTCAACGGCTGGCGTTATGTAACGCTGAACTCGGCGAGCGAGGTGTTTAAAAAATCGAGCCTTGTCTTGAAAATGACGCTGACCGTTTCCGGCATTTGCCTCGCCATCGGTTTGCTGCTTGTGTCGATCGTATCGGGCCGTCATTATACGCCGATCCGCCGCATGCTGATGGCTATCGAAGGGCAGTTCGGAAAGCTCCCTCTGCCCGCCAGCCACCGGGATGAATTTAGCTACATTACGGATTCGTTCCGTTATTTAGCCGGGCAGAACGAGGAGTTTCAAGAACGGTTCCGGCAAAATGAAATGGTGCTCAAAAATCATTTTCTGCTCAGTTTACTCATCGGCCAGCAGAAGGATCAGCGCGATATTGTTCGCCAAATGCAGTATTATGGCTTGAACGTGGAGCCGGAACATTTCGTTGTCCTGGTTCTGCGGCATAAAGGGCATTCCTTTCGACCAGCGGCACCGGGTCCGGCAAGTGAAGTGGTCGGAGAATCGATCTGTGAAATCAGGGATGCCTCTGCTTCGGAGTGGGATGAAGAATCGGAACGTGAAGAAAACCTGCTCAGTTATGGGATCTTGACCCTGTGCGAGGAGTTCGTCGACCGGTTCGGCAAAGGGGTCGTCATCGCCCGCATTCAACGCTTCGATACGGCGATCGTGCTGAACATCCCGGAGGAGATCGGCAGCAGCGACAAAGAGGCCGCGAACGCTATGGCAAAGCAGGTTGCCGTACAAATTCGTGACGCGCTCGATGAGCGGTACGACTTGCAGACAACGCTCGGGATCGGGAGCTATTATGCGCGGGCGTCCGATATTTCCGTCTCGTTCAGCGAAGCGATGGAGATGCTCCTCTTGGAGCGCGTCGCCGGGCCGGGCAGTGTCATTTCATATACGGATATGATGGGCGGGACGTTCAACCGCAAAAGCTTTCTCGCTTATAAGAGCCAATCGGACAAGCTGATTCAGGAACTGAAGGCAGGCTCGCTCGAAAGCGCCAAAGCGGTCAAAAACCGGCTAATCGCTGAGTTGCAAGGGGAGGAAGAGCTTAGCTTCTCTTATAAAAACATCGTACTGACGCAAATTGTCCACAGTCTTATTACCGTAATTCTGGAAATCAACGGTCAGATAGAAGACGTCTATGCGCCGGGCGTTAACATCTATAATGAGTTCTCCAAGCTGAATTCACTACCGGACATGAGCGTCTGGTTCGATGACGTCCTGGAGAAGACGCATCTTTACATCCAGAGCAAACGGGAGAATAAGAACGCCGATCTGGTCCGCAAAATCGTAGAGTTCGTCCTCGGCCACTATGCCGAGCCGCTTACGCTGCAAACGATTGCCGACCACGTATATATGAACGGTAATTACGTATCGAAGCTGTTGAAGGAAGAGACCGGCCAGTCGTTCCACGAGCTGATGACCGATATTAGGTTCCGGAGCGCATGCGACATGCTGCGCAGCTCAGACCGCGGCATTAACGAAATCGCAGAGCTTTGCGGCTTCGGACAGAAACAAAATTTGATCCGTACGTTCAAAAAACAGCTCGGGATGACCCCAACGGAGTACCGCAATAGTAGTATAATCGAACGGCTCGAGCAGTAAGTCCCCCGCACAGGACAAGCCAAAAAAAGATCCAAGCGATCGTATTATATCGCTTGGGTCTTCTTATTTTACCGGGTATATTTACGGTCTTCTATTACAACGGAAACGGCTGATCGGCGACGGTTTCCGAGTAATTGACACCAATCCGAGAAATTGATACCTGCACTAAATGCGAAATTGAAACCTTTTTCTAATTCCGAATCTTGTTCGGACTTGTGACACTTTGTATGCTTAAAACACGTTTCTATCATAGCGCTCGACAGTGACTGTCAGCATGCTGCAGACTTCACACCGCTTAGATAAAGCGCTTACAAGACATTAATAAACCCGGCTTTAGCACACATATGCCGGCAAAGAAAAGGGGGATTGGAAGGATGTCTTTAGGAAAGGTTTGGCAGTACATTCATGTGAATCGTTACTTATACTTGATGCTGCTGCCCGCGCTCGTATTTTATGCGGTCTTTCATTATTACCCGATGTATGGAGCGAGCATCGCCTTTAAAGATTTAAGTTTGACCAAAGGAATCTTGGGCAGTCCTTGGGTTGGGACAAAACATTTTACGTATTTGTTCGGGCTCGACAAGTTTTGGGAGGTTTTTTGGAATACTATTGTCATCAGCTTTTACCGTCTTGTATTCGGATTTCCGGCACCTATTATCGTAGCGCTCCTGCTGCATGAGGTTATGAACCGGGCTTTCAAACGGACGGTGCAAACGGTTATTTATTTACCCCACTTCATTTCGTGGGTCATTCTTGGCGGCTTGCTCGTCAATCTCTTGTCCACCAATGGCGGGGTCGTGAATAAGGTGATCGAATCGCTGGGAGGAAGTCCGATCGGATTTCTGAGCGACGACAGTCATTTCCGCAGCACGCTTGTCTGGTCGATGGTCTGGAAAGAGTTCGGCTGGAACACGATCATTTATATGGCAGCGCTCGCAGGCATCAATCCGCAATTGTACGAATCGGCCGCTATGGATGGCGCCAACCGATGGCATCGAGTTTGGCACATTACGCTCCCGTGCATTCGCAGCACGATCGTTATTCTGCTCCTGCTCAGGATTGGCAGCATGATGGAAGCGGGCTTCGACCAGATTTTCATCTTGTATCATACCGGTGTATATAACGTTTCGGACATTATCGACACCTACGTTTACCGGATCGGGCTTGCCGAAGGACGGTTCAGCTTGGCGGCGGCGGTTGGACTGTTCAAATCGGTCATCAATTTCGCGTTGCTCGTCTTTGCCAACAAGCTGGCTCGCAAAATGGGCGAGCAAGGCGTCTATTAACAGGCTTAAGCTTATCCAAAGGAGGACTTACAACATGGGCAAAACGAGCCTGGGAAGCACTGCGTTTCAGACGCTGAACTATACAATGCTTATTCTTGTGACGCTGACGACGCTGTATCCGTTCTGGGATTCATTGATCGTCTCGATCACGCCACTAAAGGAAAGTATGGCGACGAACATTCACCTGTTTCCGAGGACGATCACGTTCGAAGCTTACGCCTACCTGCTTAAAATGGGCGAACTGTGGTCATCGTATCGGGTTAGTATTTTCGTGACCGTTATTGGAACGGCAATCAGCATGCTGCTGACGATCATGGCCGCATACACGCTCTCTAAGCGCAATCTTAAGGGTACGCGGTCGATCATGTTTCTGATCGTGTTCACGATGCTTTTTAATGGAGGGCTCATTCCAACTTACATGGTTGTTAAGCAGGTCGGGCTGATGAATACGGTGTGGGCATTAATCCTACCGTCGGCGATTAACACGTACAACCTGATCATTATGCGTAACTTTTTTCTAGGTATACCGGAAAGTCTTGAGGAGGCAGCCAAAATGGACGGGTGCACCGACGTCGGCATTTTATTCCGTATCGTCATTCCGCTATCGATGCCGGCGATCGCGACGATCAGCCTGTTTTATGCGGTGGCGAGGTGGAACGAGTTTTTCGCAGCGGTCATGTACATTACGGATAAAGATGTTTGGCCGATGCAACTGTTCCTCAGATCGATGCTTGTGGAGAATGGCGCCAGCTATGCAGGAGGTTCGGATAGTCCGTTCCTGCTCGGCCAATCGATCAAGATGGCGACAATCATGGTTGCCACGATACCGGTCATGCTTATTTATCCGTTCTTTCAGCGTTTCTTTGCGCAAGGCGTCATGCTTGGCGCCGTAAAGGAGTAACAGGTAAATCAATGCTTTTCGTTTCGAAAATGCATTGAGATATAATAACTAAAGGGAGGTTTCTCATTTGAGCAAAATCAAGAAAACAACGGCCCTGTTTCTTAGCGCAACCATGTTGTTTACACTGGCGACAGCATGCGGGAAGGCAGAGGAAGGTACTTCAAAGGATTCAAAGCAGAACCAGACGAACGATAAGCCTTCCAAGCTTGTCTTCATGACGACCGGCGACCAGGCGGCTGCCAATTTGAAAGGGAATGACCGTATTATTAGCGAAATCAACAAGCGGTTAGGCGTCGAACTTGAAATGAAAATCGTACCGGAAAATTCGTACGATAAAATTAATGTTGCTATGGCAACCGGCGATTACCCGGACGTTCTGACCATCAACTATCCGAGTAATTCGCTTTCCCAATGGATCGATGAAGGCATCATCATACCGATCAATGATTATTTGAAGGATATGCCGACGGTCAAGAGCAAACTCGATAGTTCCCTTTCCTGGACGGCCGTGAACGGTAAATATTACGGCTACCCCTTTATCGAGGAACGATCAAATTGGGACCTCGTCTATCGTGCCGACTGGCTTGAGAAATTGGGGCTGAAGCCGCCGCAAACGCTCGATGAGTTATACGAAACTCTGAAAGCGATTGCTACGAAGGATCCGGATGGTAATGGCAAGGTCGACACATTCGGACTAACATCTGCCAAAACCGGTTCTAAAGTTCCGACTTTCGACTTTGTTTTCTACGCTTATGGTATGCCTTACGGCGACTGGGCGCTTGACGATAAGGGTAACATTATTCCGACTTTCGAGCATCCGGCGTTTAAAAAAGGGATGACCTATCTGAAGAAGCTGTGGGATGAAAAGCTGATTGAGCCTGAATATCTACTCAATGACACGCAGATGAAAGAGCAAAAGTTTTATCAGGGCAAGGTCGGATTTATGGATGCGGCATTGTTCCGAAATGTCAACCGGATCGAAGCAAGCCTGCAGAAGGTGAATCCGAACGGCAAGCTGGGCTTTGAAGCTCCTCCGGCCGGACCGGACGGCAAGCACGCGATGTACCAAGCGCCAAAAACCGGATTATTCACGGCGATTACGAAAGGTGCCAAAAATCCGGAAAAGGCAGCTAAATTCATTGAATTCATGCTGTCCAAGGAAGGACGCGACCTGCTTGAGCTCGGTATCGAGGGCGTTCACTATACGAAGCAAGGCGATAAAATTACCTACAACATTGAAGAAAGAGCAAAAGATAACTTCGCATCTAACGGCTGGGCGCATGCGCTTGCGTGGGGCAGCGTTGTCTGGCCGCTTACCGAAAACTATTTACCGCAAACTGAACCGCAAGCCGACCGGGCAAAAGAGTCTGTGCGTATAGCGACTGAAAATATGAAGCCGAATCTGATCAATGTGACGAAAAAATCGGAAACCGAATTCAAAGGTGTCTTGGATGAATTGTACTACCAGTATTTTAACAAGATGCTGATGGGGAAAATCGATATCGATACAAGTATTGCAGAGCTAGGGAAAAAATGGAGAGAGCAGGGCGGTAGTAAGGTTCTTGAAGAAGTCACTGCAGCTTATAAAGCGAAAAAATAAGGGATTCAAGCATATCAAATCAAAGATAGGTCGGATTGCCGAACAAGCGTCCGGCCTTCTCGTTATATGCGGAGGGGATGTATCATGGGAGAAAAAAGCTTGAAAAGACCCAATATCGTATTTATTTTATCCGATGATCAAGGCGCTTGGGCAATGGGGTGTGCGGGCAACCGCGAAGTGAAGACACCGAATCTGGACCGCCTAGCGGCAAGCGGCGTCAGATTCGACAACTTCTTCTGCACGTCGCCGGTCTGTTCGCCTGCGCGGGCTTCGCTGCTTACGGGCCGGATTCCGTCGCAGCATGGCGTGCACGACTGGATTCGCGAAGGCAGTATCGGTCCGAATGCGATCGAATATTTGGCCGGTCAGCCCGCTTACACGGAGGTGCTTGCCGAGAACGGCTATGTCTGCGGCTTGAGCGGCAAATGGCATCTCGGAGACAGCGTGAAGCCGCAGAAAGGATTCACGCACTGGTTCGTGCACCAAGCCGGTGGCAGCCCATATTACAACGCCCCGATGATCAAGGACGGGCAGCTGTATAACGAGCCTGCGTATGTAACCGACGTCATCACGGATGACGCACTGCAGTTTCTCGATTGGCAGGCGGAAGATGGCGAAAGACGCCCATTTTATTTGAGCGTTCACTATACGGCTCCGCACAGCCCATGGTTGAACGGTAACCACCCGCAAGAGTTTCTCGACATGTATGCAGACTGCCCGGGTGAATCGTGTCCGCTCGATACGCCGAGACATCCTTGGCTGATCAAGAACGCGCCGGGCGAGGACCAGCCGCTGGAGAGCCTGCGTGGCTACTATGCTTCGATTACGGCTATGGACGCGAATATCGGCCGTATCCTCGACAAGCTGGAGGAGCTTGGCCTCACGGACGATACGCTGGTCGTGTTTATGGGCGACAATGGCTTTAATTTCGGCCATCACGGGGTGTTTGGTAAAGGGAACGGGACGTTTCCGCAAAACATGTATGACACATCCGTCAAAGTCCCGGCGATCTTCAGCCATCCGGCGCGCATTCCGCAGGGCGTCGTGTCGGATACAATGGCAAGCGGCTACGACTTCATGCCGACGATCCTCGAGTATGCCGGTGTGCAGGATGTTGCGTTGGACGGCTTGCCGGGGCATAGCTTTCTGCCGCAGCTGCTGGGTGAACCATCCGCGGAACGAGAGAACGTCGTCATCTATGACGAATACGGTCCTGTCCGGATGATCCGTAACAAGGAGTGGAAATACGTCCACCGATATCCATACGGATCTCACGAGCTGTACCATTTGGCAAACGATCCAGACGAAGCCATGAATTTGATCGATGCACAGGAATACAGCGAAATGCGTGAAGCGATGAAGTCACAGCTGGAACAGTGGTTCCTGCAATACGTCAACCCAGCCGTCGATGGCGTCCGCGAGCCAGTCAGCGGCAGCGGGCAACTTGCGGAAGCGGGCGTCTGGGGGAAGGGCAAGAAAGCTTACCAGGGGCTTGAATAGTCGTATAGGTGACATGGCATAGATAAACACATGTTCATGAATGCCAAAAAAGCAGGTTTTGTGCTAAAGACACAAAACCTGCTTTTTTTTGCATGATAGCAGTCCACAGCATTAAGAAAATCGGATTCTCAGATAGCTTCCAGAAAGCTATGGAAAAATATGTGGTTGGCACGTTATCTATATTTACTGGTGCTGCCAATAATGCTTTACTATATCCTTTTTCATTATGTGTCGATGTACGGGTTGCTTCTGGCTTTCAAAGAACTGAATTTCGCTAAAGGAATTACAGGCAGCCCATTTTCGAAGGTATTTACCAATTAGCTTTCTGAAGGATTGTTTTCGAATTCCCGGTTCCTATCATCTCAGCAGAAATCCGCATGCCGCCATTCCCGGCGGTAGTCTTGCGGGCTTTGCCCTGCGGATTTCCGGAAAGCGCGGCTGAACTCGCTAAGTTCGCCGTAGCCTACACGCTGCGAGATTTCACTGATGGACCAAGATGTCTGAAGAAGCAACTCCTTGGCGACCCCGATGCGGTAATTCCGTAAATACTGAGCAGGCGGTTGGCCGAGAGCATTCCGGAATAAGTAGCTGAAATGGCTCGGGCTCAAATAGACTTGAGCAGCCAGCTTTTCGAGCGGGATCCATTCCTGCACATGCGACTGCATATAGATGCAGGCATTCACGACACGGGGATCAATTGCATGAAGCCGCTCCGGCAATTGAGGTATCAGCAGGCTTATCAATTGCGCGAACCATTGATACAAGGTTCCTTGAATGCGTAGCAGTGTAAGCGAAATGGTCAGGTCCGGCAACCTCCCGCTAAATCCCTCTGCGTCATGTTGTTCATGAAGCGCGGCGAATTGCTCGAACCAAACAGCCGACTCCGACCATTGGGAGGCAAGCGCATCGAATACAGCGCCGTCGGAGACATTTAAAATCTTCGGGAATGGATACAACTCATGGAAATCGAACGGTCCGAGTCTTAAGTTGCAACTGAGTGATAAGTAACGAACACTATTGCCGACTTCTGCAGTTTGGAGTCGGTAGGGCAAACCGGGCGGAAACACAATCAAATCTCCCTTGCGAACGTGGTGTCGTTCTTCATCGATTTGAATGTTGCGATTGCCCTCCAGTATGAGCCAGAAAACCGGGAACGGATTGGTGACTGGTCCGAAGCTGAAATCGTGCGGCTTATCCATGTGACGGATCCATCTGGGTTGGAGACTGAATTCGAGTCTTTGTGCATTAGGATGCAGAATAAACATCAGCGGATCGCCCTCTCTTTCCTTCATCGTAAGAAATGTCAAATCTATCGTTAATAATGTCATGGGTTCGAATTTCTGTAAATGATATTATATCGATAGGAAAGAACCATGAAATAATATAAGCGGTAGGAGCATGATTACAATGGAAAATGTCAAACGGAAGCCGAACATCGTATTTATTCTCGCAGACGATATGGGCAGCTGGGCGCTCGGCAGTGCTGGAAACGGTGAAGTTCACACTCCCCACCTTGACCGGCTCGCTGCAGAAGGAATGCGATTCGATCACTTTTTTTGCACATCGCCAGTTTGTTCGCCTGCGCGGGCATCGATCATGACGGGACGAATTCCGTCACAGCACGGCGTTCATGACTGGATAAGTTCCGGAAATGTGAATTACGGCGATCTGCAGGAAGAGGTTCGCAAACAGCCTGTTTTTGCCGATGAGCGTACGGCAGTCGAATATTTGGCCGGGCAGCCGACGTATACAGAGCTGCTCGCCAAGGCCGATTATGCCTGTGCTTTAAGCGGGAAATGGCATCTCGGCAACAGCACAGTCCCGCAAAAAGGGTTTGGGCGCTGGTTCTCAATCGCCAGAGGAGGCTGCTCCTATATGAAGCCTGACATCGTGGAGAATGGAGAGGTAAAGATCGTGAACGAATACGTAACCGATCTTATCACGGATAACGCGCTGCAATTTTTGGATGAGCTTGCGCAGCAGGAAGCCCCGTTCTATTTGAGCGTTCACTATACGGCGCCTCATTCTCCTTGGGACCGTTCGGAGCATCCTGAATCGTATGTCGCCATGTACGACGATTGCCCGTTCGAGTCAGTGCCGGAGCTGCCTCCGCATCCGAACCAGATCCGGACGGCACCACAGGGGGAAGGAGAACGCCGCAAAGAACTGCTGCGCGGCTATTATGCGGCCATCACCGCCATGGATCACGGAATCGGCAAAATCATGGACATGCTGGAGGAACGCGGGCTGAGAGAACGGACGCTGATCATATTTATGAGCGACAACGGCATGAACATGGGACATCACGGTGTATGGGGCAAAGGGAATGGAACGTTTCCGCTCAATATGTACGATACGTCGGTCAAGGTTCCTGCCATTTTCAGCCAGCCGGGGGTCATTCCAGCCGGACAGGTTCGGAACGAGCTGGTCAGCCAGTACGACGTATTCCCAACGCTTTTGGACTACGTGGGGCTCTCCAATCCTGAAAAGGGTCGCTTGCCCGGCCGCAGCTTCGATGAACTGCTGCGGGGAGAAGCGGGCGCCGGACGCGAGGATATCGTCATTTATGACGAATACGGACCCGTCCGCATGATCCGCACCCGGGATTGGAAATACGTTCACCGCTATCCGTACGGGCCACACGAGCTTTATGACCTACGGAAGGACCCGGACGAGGACGCCAACCGAATTGATGATGACGAATGCCAAGAGATGCTGGAATCGCTGCGGTATCGGCTCGGGGAATGGTTTGGGAAATACGTGATCCCCGAAAAGGATGGCCGAACTGCGCCTGTTACAGGATTTGGACAGCTGAGCCCGGTGGCTCCGGGCGTAACGGAAGGCGGAGCCTTTAAGCCACTCTCTAAATAGCAAGAAGGGGAAGGTTTCCAGCCGTCCTCCGTCATATCCATACCCTCTTTTCACGGCATTCGCCCTGGTAAGGATGCACCATGGAAGGATTCAGGCTCCTCCCTAATGCAAGCTTCAGCCCGTTTTCAATTTTCGCAGAAAGTAAAGAAAGTGCACATTTAGGTAGAATTTAAATATACTCAATAAGTCTACTGGTTTTTTATAATAAGATTAGATACTCGGTCATTGACGGAGGGTTACCATACGAAAGTAACTAAATGAGATTAAAGGAGAAAATTGGGATGTCAGGGAATGCGAGATGGATGAATGAAGCGAAGCATTTTGGTGTGATGGTACATTATTTAAGTCATACACAGCCTAGGTCCGGCGAGCATGAACAAGACTTCAATACAATGATCGATCGTTTTGACATGGAAAAGTTTATGGAACAGTTCAACCACACAGGCGCCGATTGGTTAATTTTCACTTTGGGTCAAAACACGGGATATTATTGCTCTTACAATAGGTATCTTGAATCCATCGCCCCGGGCTGCTGTTCAAGACGCGATCTCGCGCTCGAGCTTGCGGTCCGAGTGAAAGAATCAGGCAACAAGTTTATTGCATATCTGCCTACCGAAGTGGACGCAAACGTTGAAAAAATGCGAGAAGCTTTTGGTTGGGATCTTCATCCCGCTGATAAAAGTGAATTTATGAAGATGTACATGCTGTTTGTCAAGGAGTATTCCGATAAATTTGGGCGTTTGGCGGATGGCTGGTGGTTTGACGGTTGCTATAACGCCTCTGAAAAATCTTTTCTAAGAACCCGGGAATGGGATAACACCCGCTTTGAGCGGGATTTATGGTTTGCGGCAGTAAGTTCAGGAAATCCCGAAGCTGCCATTTCGATGTGTCCAGGTGCGAACTCATTGAACTATGTGTTTGATACAGAGGATTTCCTGGCTGGCGAGGTAGACCTCGGGACGTATCCTCCTAATGAGCTTCCAGCTGGCATGCAGCCGCATGTACTATTCTGGCTTGATTGCTGTTGGGGGCATTGGGATGCACCAGGCGAGATTGTTCCGCCCAAGGTTTCGGAAGATGAGCTTTACGAATATATCGTTGCCTGCAAGAAGAGAGGTGCAGCCGTAACGATTAACATCGGCATTTACGAGGATGGTTCGATGGCCGAGAAATCCGTTGAGATGCTGCATCGAGTATCGAAACGGTTGGACGAAAGGAAATAGGCATTTTAATAATAAAACATGATGACGCAAGAAATATTTGGCTGCTTGAAGGAGATAACATTTCCTATGCACTAGGACTAAGTGAGTTAGGCACTATCAATCATATTTATTTTGGAGATAAGCTTCCGCGCATGACTGATTACCCTAACGCGAATATCATATCAGAATACCCCTATACTGTTGGAAGTGAATTAAGCGAAGAGGAATATATGGGGTGGGGGAAAGCTGAATTTACGGAGCAAAAGCTTAAAAGTTACGTTTCATGATCATGTTCGGGATGTCCTTCTGAAATTCGAATCTTATGAGAGCTCACATAACACACTTTTGCTATTGTTAAAAGATACGCATTATGACTTAGAAGTAAAGTTATATTACAAAATAATCGCGGATTGTGATCTCATTGAAAGGTATTGTGAGATTATAAACCGAGGTGAGGCTAATGTGACATTGGAACAAGCATTGACCGGCTCCATATACCTGCCAAGGGAGAAGGATTATAGACTTACTTATCTTGCAGGACGTTGGCCTGCCGAGACGCAATTGAGTCGTGGCATGCTTCCGGATACGAAGCTTGTCCTTGAGAGCAGACGAGAGTTTTTGTGTTCTTACACTCGAATAACTTTGCCAATGAACTTCCAAGAATTCGTTTGCAGGGCCTTGATGAATTGACGTTGTATCAAGTTGAAGGTACCGAGCAACCTCTCAGTGGAAAGGCATTAATGGAAGTTGGGATTAAGGTTAATCTCAGAGGGGATTTTCAAAGTACGATTATTCGCATTCAGAAACTGATTGATGAAAGGGAGTAGTAATAGATGAATCATAAGATGCTGTATGAAAAGATGCTTCCTGCGCTTAGAAACGGCGGTTTTAAAATGGAAGACTATTGGGTTTGGTGTGGTTCTGTAGTAAAAGGTGAAGACAACAGATATCATATGTTTGCCTCAAGATGGACCAAAGACCTGCCTATGCACCCGGGCTGGCTTGTTGCATCAGAGATTGTACGAGCTGTTTCGGATACACCAGAGGGACCCTATCAATTCGAAGAAGTTGTGTTGCCTTCCAGAGGAGCTGAATACTGGGATGGAAGAAGTACCCATAATCCGCAGATTGTCAAACATAAGGACACGTACATTTTATACTATATGGGGTCAACCCACCCGTTCAAAGATGTATCATCAGATGAACAATTTGACCTGAATGATCCAAGATGTATAGTAGCACGATCCAATAAGCGGATAGGTATTGCCACTTCCAAGAGTATATTTGGTCCATGGGAGAGACTGGACAGCCCCATTTTGCAGCCGAGACCAAGCAAGTTTGACAACTTTTTCACTTCTAATCCGGCGCCATGTATTCATGAAGATGGCTCAGTGCTGCTTGTTTACAAGACTAGAACCTACAAGTCAAAGCCGTATCCGACTTTTTTGCATAGCTTTCAAATGTCTTTTGGAGTTGCGCGTGCTAGTCATTATATGGGGCCTTATAAGGCTTTATCGGAAGAGACGATTTTTCCTTCTGAGAAATTCAATTTGGAGGATCCTTTTATTTATCAAGTGCCTGGCGGTTATGAAATGATAGCCAAGGATATGACAGGCAATATTAGCGGGGAGTACCACGGAGGGATTATCGCAAGGTCTAAAGACGGCGTGAAATGGGAAGCGCTTGAAGGACAAAAATCATATACGCGAATGATAAAGTGGGATGATGGAGCGGAACAGGTGATGGGAAGCCTTGAAAGGCCATTTATCTTATTTGAAGATAATGAGCCTACCCATATGTTTTTTGCGACAGCAGATGGTCCTGGCGAATTTACTAACGCTGTGAATACCTGGAACATGGTTATCCCTTTGAAACGGAATTAATTTGCTGCAGGTGATATCTGGGAGTAGCCCATGCAACGATGCATGGGCTTAATTGGCGATTAGTTGATCGCTTGTAGATCACTTATCTATGAATTTTTAAAAATAGTAGATATTTTGCACACTCCGGTAAAATTCACACCTCGTAGTTTATTTTCATTTCAATTATCATAAAAATCAATCCAATGCACTCGGAAGATACCATACAAAGAGCGGCAATGGGGTTGTTAGCATCGGATAGAGAATCGCACGTTTCCTAGGTGCTAATTGATATGAGGGAAACGTGATACAAATGGATTAGGGGTGAGTGTGAGTGGCAGTGAATGTAACCATGAACAGGAAAGAGGTGCACCCAAAGGTTCGTAAAAAATCCTTTTGGACGAATCAGCGAAGAGAATCAGCAGTAGGATTATTGTTCGTTACACCGGAATTCCTTGGGATTTTATTACTTGGTGTTTTCCCTCTGTTTTTTTCGCTATATTTGAGTTTTACGGAATGGAACCTGGTGGGTGGCGTAAAGGCTATTCATTTCATCGGATTGGATAACTATAATGCTTTGCTGCATGATAAAAAGTTATTCCTCTCTCTTAAAAACAATGCGCTGTTTACCATAGTGACCGTTCCTATGGGAATGGCTCTTGGATTTATACTTGCAGTTATAATCAATTCCGCAGTATACCTGAAGGAATATTTCAAAGTTGTATTTTTCATTCCTTATATTGCTACGGGAGTTGCAGTCGCAACAGTTTTCACGGCTTTGTTCCATCCTTCGAACGGTCCGGTCAATCATTTGCTTATGAGCCTTGGAGTATCTGATCCGCCTAAATGGCTGGGAAGCACGGATTACGCGCTCTGGGCCATTATTATTGTAGCGATCTGGATGCAGCTCGGTTATAACATTGTCATCTATATGGCAGGTTTGACGAATATTTCGGAAGACATATACGAATCGGCGCAAATTGACGGGGCTTCATGGATACAGAGATTAACGAAAATTACCTTGCCGTTACTTGGCCCGACCACGTTCTTTCTCAGCATCACATCGATAGTCGCTTCATTCAAGGTATTCGACCTGATTGCTTTCTTGACGGAAGGCGGTCCGAATAATTCTACAAATGTGCTTGTGTATTATATTTACGAAGAAGGATTCAAAAATTTCAGAATGGGCTATGCATCAGCCTTGTCATGGGTCTTGTTTCTGATTATTGCCATTGTTACTTCCGTCACCTGGCGAATTCAGAAAAAACAATTTTAAAGGATGGAGACACGATGAGTACAAAAATAATGACAAAGAGCATTATAACTGTGTGTATAGGATTGATATCTCTTCTATTCATATCACCATTAATATGGATGCTTTCTGCGGCATCCAAAATTGAAAAAGATGTTATGACTTATCCGATTCAATGGATTCCACAAAACTGGAATTTCATTGAGAACTTCAAAACGGTATGGATGGGAAGCATTCCCTTTGGTCAGAATTATTTTAACTCCTTGAAGATTTCAATTATAATGACGTTACTTACTCTACTGTTCTCATCAATGGCGGGTTTTTCATTTGCGAAACTTAATTTTCCTTTCAAAAATCTGATGTTCATCTTGCTATTGTCGTTTTATCTCGTTCCATCTGAGTCCACACTGGTTCCTCGATTTATTATGATCAAATGGCTTGGCATATACGACACTCATGCGGCTTTGATTCTGATGGGGGCGTTTTCGATAGCCTTGACCTTCTTAATGAGACAGTTCATGCTTAGTATTCACCATGAATATTTGGAAGCGGCTAAGATCGATGGAGCAGGGTATTTGCGGATTTACTGGCAGATCGTTCTGCCTATGGCGAAGCCAATTGTAGCCACGGTCGGCATCTTGAAATTTTTGTGGACTTGGAACGACTATCAAAATCCGCTTATCTTCTTGATGAATCGCAAATTATTTACAATACCGCTAGGCATGGGGGCTTTCAAAGATGAGTATGCGACCAGCTACGCCGTTACGATGATGGCTTCAGTTTCAGCGATTATTCCACTTGTGATCATTTTTATTATCTTGCAGAAACAAGTGATCAACGGAATTGCCGGCGGCGGGGTTAAAGGATAATAAACAATTAAAGTGCACAACCTGATCAAAATAGTGCACACAGCAAAATGAATGAACCATATACAATGGATTCAGTAACAAATCCATTTATATTCATAGGGGGAACAAACATGAAAGTCTTAAAAATGATGTTAGTGTCAGGGCTTACTGTCTCGATGTTGGCTGGTTGTGGAAGCAAGCCAGAGGCACCTAAAGCAGGCAGCGCAGCAGCGACTTCTGCCGCAACCACTGCCAATCCAGCAACGATCAAGTACTATAACTGGGCTACCGGTCCATCTATTGAACAGATCAATCAGATTATTGCCAACTTCGAGAAGAAGTTTCCGAATATTCATGTAGAGAACATACAACTGGTGAATAACGGAAACTCCCTCGAATTTTACAAGAAGCTGGACCTTATGGCTGCATCCGGAGAAGCCATCGACGTGGCTGATTTCTCTAATGTCGATTTTGTAACTGAAAGGGCTTCCCGAGGTGTTTTGCAGCCGCTTGATGAATATCTCAATAAAGACGGGATTAAAGTTGACGATACGTATTACATGACGCCGAAATATCAAAATAAGGTATATGGGTTAGAGAATAGCAGTCAACTATGGTTGGTCGCAATCAACAAAGATGCTTTGGACGCTGCCAAATTGCCTGTGCCAACATGGGGCTGGACTTGGGATGATTTCCGCGACTATGCGAAGAAAATGACCAAAGGTAGCGGAGATACTAAGCAATATGGAGCTTTCTTCCATACTTGGGGCGAATATGCGAACATGACGGCCTATACCGAGCTGCCTCATCCATATTTGAAGAAGGACCAAACACCTGTGTTCGGCGACGAATCGTTCAAAACTTTCTTCAATCTTCGTCGTGCAATGGAGAAGGACGACCAATCTGTCAAACCTTACTCGGATATTATTGGAGGAAAACTGCGTTACGATTCCGAGTTCCTGGGCGGCAAGGCAGCCATGATTCCAACTGCTAACTTTGTTGTGAATTTGATCAAGGATACCAACAAATTCCCGCATACGTTCAAAACAGTATTCGCACCGATGCCTGTCTCCTCAAAAAGTGTAGAGATCGGAACATCCAATCTCGGCGGCGGTTTTATGAGCATAGGGCAAAGCTCGAAGCATAAGCAAGAATCTTACGAATTTATCAAATATGTTACGCAGCAAATGGATGTCATTCGCGATTTACCAGGCTTGAAATCGGCGGATAAAGATAAAATAATCAAGGCTCTAGTCGGTGATAAAGCGGATTTGATTGATGTTGATTCACTCTCTGCAACGATGTTCGACAAGAGAATTAAATCCATCTATGACCCGAGCTATTCCACACCTTATTCCAGCCAATTAAAACCGGTATTAGAAAACGGACTGAGCACATTCCTGCTTGATAAATTGACCCCAGAAGCCGCGCAAAAACAAATGATTGACGAGGCTAATAAAATTATTCAGCAAAACAAAAAATAAGTTTAAGGGCGGCCGTAAGGCTGCCCTTCTGCATTCTCAAATACCCGTGAATCTATGGTATATTAAATCAAAGAAAATGGGGAATTGGAGAGGACTAGCATGAATTGGCTAATGAGATTTTCATTTTACAGAAAAACCCAACTTTCGTTTTCTATTCTAATTCTGCTTCCGCTCGTTTTCGTTTCTATACTGTCTTATTTTCTAATCAAAGGCGTGGTCATTGACAAGGTGCACGCTTCGAACCAGAATGTGGTTGATGTTATTTCATCCGACTTGAACAAAAATGTGGAGGACATCATTTACGCCTCTTATTTATTCAGCAACAAGGGCAGCAGCTTGTTTAGCGATTTGCTTGCCTTTAAGGATGTTCAGAAACTGAACAATTCCAAAGACTACTTTACCAATAAACGAATATCCGAGTTTCTGGATATGTCGTTCTCGAAAACTTCGGGGCTTAATGCTCAAGTGTTTTTTGTAAATAAAAGCCATTATGTTATTTATGCTACCAACAATTCACTGGACTATCCGGATTTAACCCGCTGGTTATCCGAAGTAAACAATACGGAATTGAACAAGAATGTGGGACCAATTCCAATTCGGTGGATGGAAGTTGATCATTTAAAGCAGAGTTACAGTTCTGAGACGGAATCTTATTATTTTGCAGTGAAAGTGATCAGTGATCCCGATAACGGGGATATACTCGGTACGTTGTATGTCGGTATACCCCATGAATACTTTGCGCGTACGTTTGCTAGAGGAGGGACTGGTCAATTCCAGCTGTATACCACCGAAGGCGAGCTGATTTACCAATATCCGAAGGAAGCCGCTTTGCCGGAACGAAAGCATGAGTTGGAAGTGCAGAATAATATCCCAAAAGTAGGGTGGAAGCTCGTTTACAAGTTCTCTTCTCAAGAGATTACGGCTGAGATTTCGAGGATGTTCAGCATATATGCGATCATTCTGTCTATGTGTATTCTTTCTTTTTTAATTATCTCGGTTTTCATTGCCAAAACGCTTCATACTCCTTTGAACAAGCTTCGAAAAACAGCGGAACAATTCGGCAACGGCAATAGACTTGTTCGCTTTCCTGTAAGCGGCAAAGATGAAGTGGCTGTGCTTGGTTTGGCCTTTAACCGTATGCTTGACCAGATCAATCTGCTCATTGCGGAAGTCGAGCAGGAGCAGGAAGAGAAGCGAATTATTGAACTCGACGCGCTATTCTCGCAAATTCGGCCTCATTTTCTGCTGAATACGTTGAATTCGATCAAGTGCAATTTAGCGACAGAAGGAGACTCTATCAATAGCAGGCAAATCGATGCTTTAATGAGTTTGCTGAGGGCTTATATGCGTGTAAACGAGCCATGCTATCTTAAACAGGAATGCAAGCTCCTTGTAGATTATGTGGAAATTATGCAGATGCGAAATGATATGCGGCTGCAGCTTCATATTGATCTCTCGGAAGAACTGGAGGATATGGAGGTGCCGCGTCTCGTACTTCAACCGCTGGTAGAGAATGCAATTGTTCACGGGTTTTCAGAGATTCCTGAACATGCTTCCATTTGGGTCAGCGCTGAACAAAGTGATGGAGAGTGCCTCATCGAAGTAAAAGACAACGGAACGGGAATGAATGAAACAGAAATGAAAGAGTTGCTAAAAAGAGTGCTGCAATCCAAGACGGAACCGCAAGCTTCGAATCAACGGATCGGACTAGCCAATGTATATAACAGGCTTAGGCTGACTTACGGCACCAAAGTTAATATGGACATTCGATCCAATGAGTTTGGCGGCTTATCGATCATTCTTCATTTTCCGAGAATATAGAGAGGATAACTGGAAAGGAGAGCGGCAATGATGAAAGTAATGCTTGTTGATGATGATGTCCCGATGATCAAATATTTGCACAAACTGATCCCATGGAATGAAATGGGCTTGCAAATTACGGCGACCGCCCAATCTGGAGCCAAAGCTTTGCAAATGTTTCAAGAAACGAAGCCGCATCTGGTTATTACCGATATCGGTATGCCCAAGATGGATGGCATCGAGCTTGCGGATCGGCTGAAGCAGATGAACCCTGATGTGAGGATCATTTTTCTGACCTGTCACGAGGATTTCCATTATGCAAGGGAAGCCGTCAAACTAAAGGCAGATGATTATTTAATCAAAGACGAATTGACCGCCGATACGCTCAAACAAAGTGTCGAAAAAGCAGTCAGGCTCATTGGCTTCATGCGGGATAGAAGCGAAAATATATCTTATCGTGAGGAAGTGGATAGAAACCGCGATTTGCTGAAGCGATCATTCTGGAAGCAGATCGTCGCCGGGGATTACTCGGAAGTGACTTTGAGTTCAGGGAGGAAACTCGGAATCGATTGGAAGGACCTGCATTTTATGCTGGGACTCATCCACATTGATTATTCTTCTCTGCTCCGGTGTTATGACTTGAAGGATGCGCAGCTTATATATTACGCGATATATAACATTGCCCAGGAGTTAGCCGAAAGCCTGAAGGGAGTTACTGTTTTTGCACATGAGGGACTAGAGTTATATTTCGTGATGAATTATCAACGAAATCTGGTTGTTAATGCTCATGAAACTTTTCGCCGTTTTGCAGCTGATTTGCAGAGCAATGCTGAAGCGTACTTAAAGGTCGGCACCTATTTCGTATACAGCTATGAGTTTCAGGGACTGAAGGAGATCGGCAAGACACTCGGAGAGCTGAAATTGTATAACTGCAGTCTCTATTACGAAAAGGCATCATTCCATACGATGCCCTCTAGTCATTCCCGTTCCTTTATGAATGTCTTTGATCCCAGCGGGGAGAGCTTCAAAGAAACACTGCTACAAGCCTATCGCGATAAAGATATAGATGCCATCTCAGATATCATAGATAATGTTGCAAAACAGACGGCGGCCGACCTGTCTTCGCCCTCTTCCTTAATCGCTCAATTGTCGCAGTGGGTACGATTATTAGAGTACGATTCCGGATATGACAAGGATCATGCCTTGTTTCATTCCGGCTTAGAAAGAACTGTGCGACTTCAGGAAACCTTGCAGAGTGTAAAGGGGCGGATTAAAACAATCCTGTTCGAGAATTACTCTGATGAATTATCGGGAATTGACAAACACAAGCTGCAAATGATCGACCGCTATATTATGGAGCATCTGTCCGAGAATATTTCTTTGGTTTCTATTGCTAACCATTTATACCTGAATCCGAGTTATTTCTCAAGGTACTTCAAGAAAATGAGCGGAGTCAACTTCACCGATTACGTACATCATTCTAAGATGAAAATCGCGCTTCAGTTGTTAAAGAACAGAGAGATGACGATTGAAATGATCGCCGCCAAGCTTGGTTATTCAGACCGCACGTATTTCTCGAAGGTATTCAAGAAATACAACGGAATAAGCCCGGTCGACTATAAGGGGAAGTATGGGAAGTTATGATCCGTGGCCAATGAGATCGTCATTGGAAATAGAACGTTGCGAACGAACCCGCAAGACATACCTTGGCACTCGCACTTCAATCGATTGTGCAAGGATTTACCAATTCCGGATGCTGAACGCAGCGATTTAAACAAAGCAAGATACAAATAACAGAGGTGATATATTCGGCGCCCTGCTTCTATTTTTGCTATTATGTTTTTTATCGCAATACGATAATTAGCCAGTAGGTGGGGATCATAAGCTATGAAAGTTGGACACAAGTAATCAGATCGAAACATTAGAAATAATTAAACTTAAACTGAGAAGTGTGAATTAATCTTGACAATTGTAGTCATAAAGATAAGATGGATTCCTATCTAATGATAACCAACCAAGGGATCAAGCGCCATTTTAATAGAGTGCGTCAGAAAGATCGCAGAAAATCCTTTGGGGTATACATCCCACAAGGATTTTTTCTTTTAAAACGCTTGTCGTTATCATTAAAGGGAATCAAGGCCATGCATATGATTAGGAAAGGGCAGTCCGAACATAATTCGACTGCCCTCTATCTTATCCAATGATGTGGCGCTACTACTCTTTAACATTTTTATTTTTGCAATACAACCCACTATTTAATTTATTAGTAGTGGTCTACAAAAGCGCTTTGTCTTAAACAGAAAGTAGTGAAATTGCACATTCAGGTAAAAATTAAGCATACCTGCAGAGTACTTTACTGTTTATACTGTGACTAGTTGTTCATTATATCGGGAGGAGGAATCTAATGATCAAACAAATGACACGAAATTATCTTTATTGGAAAAATACAGTTTGATTAAGCGCTCTCCACTACAATCAATTGAACTAAATCAAATTATTACGACTTGGGGGGATCTCGTGTGGAAATTGGAAAAAAAATCATGATTGTTTTTTTATCGATATTGCTAATAACATCGGCAGTTCCTGTGTTTGCTAAAGGCTTAGTAGCGGCCCAAGGGGAGCCTGTACTGATCACCGGAGATTTCACAAGCGTTGACTTTAATGTAAGCGCTCCTGCGGTTGCGAATGGCACATATACGTTGGATACAAAATTGTTGGGAACTGTTGCAACGACAGCGGGCAAAAATTTGGCTGGACTTGTCGCAGATGGAACCGGTTCGAGCTTGTTTTTTTTGGAAGCGGATACAGCCAGTGTCGGTTCGTATAAAGCCGGCATTAATAAGACGGACCGGTTCGGTATACAAACTAGATTGAAATTCAATAATACGAATTCGCAAAGAAATGTCTTCCAGATGAAGAGCATGACCCCGTCTTCAGGTACGCCTGCTTGGCCATCATTGCTTGTTTTTGATCAGAATGGAAATATCAAAGATTCCAAAGGGAATGTGCTTGGTCCCTATACAGCGGATCAATGGTACGACATCGTTGTTGATGTGGATACGCCAAATCATTGGTATAGTGTCTGGATCAACGGAACGCTGAGGATCAACAAACAGGATTTGGGCAATTGGATTGGTGTATATCAAAATAATATCACGCAAAATACAAATGCAAGCAAGATGGCAAGCCGGACGATGATCGCATACTTGAAAGCGGGTTCAATCGTTCCTCCGCTCCAAGACATTATTGTTTCCGATATATCTGTAGATAAAGGAAAAGGATCCATTTTAACCATCAAGACGCTTCCCGATCCGGCCTATGTGGAAAGGGTAATCTGGACATCCTCGGACCCAAGTATCGCAAAAGTGGTTGGCAACGGACTACTCGCGCTGAATACGGGAGTGGCAACGATTACCGCGACGGAAACAGCAAGCGGACTGAGCAGGTCTTTCCAGGTTACTGTGCAAGAACCGGCTCATGCGTGGAACTCGCACGCTATCGACGGAGGGGATCTGGCAGCGGTTCTTACGTCAGCGTCTCGGAGCGAGCTTACTTATAGTGTAGGCCAAATCATGACGCTGAACTCTGAGCTTCAAACATATTTGGATATGAATGAAAGTGATTTCATCCAGGAGGTTAAAGCGGCATCAGCCAAAATTTCAATCCCGGATAATCATACCAAGTTTGAAAAATATGCAAGGCTATTTGCTCAACTTTATAAGCTCACCAATGACCCCAAATATGCAAGGAAAGCCGCCCTCATCCTTTATTATCAGGCGCTGGATTATCCTCGCATTGTGGTAAATAAAAACTATACCGACTTCTGGGGAGGAAATTATCAATTCCCGCAGGATGTGGTCTACACTTATGGCACGCTTATTGACTTAAGTATATGGGGTGAGCTAGACCCTGCGATCTCCTCTGCAGAGGTTAAGCAAACGATCGAGGAGCTTTGGCTCAAACCTGGCGCCTACGAGAATATCAGACTCGTCAACAGCATGCCATTGAACAATATCACGCCATACGGTACCCGATCCTCTGCTGTAACGGGCATGCTTCTAACTGACCCCGATCTGATCCGGGAAGCGATTGATCTCAATGACCGACTTCTTAGCGGGACCTATTATTTCTCCGACGGCATGTGGGGAGAAGAAACGACCAGCTATGGAGATCAGGTATCCGGTAATGTGAAAACGATGGTGGATGTGTTGAAAAACTGGACGGATCCACAAGACTATGTGGATACCAAATTGGGGCTCAAGCTGGATAAGACGGAACTGAGCTCAAGATGGCCACTGCTGTCAATGTCTACTAATTTTAGTTCCGACAAGCTGATCTATCCGGATGGCAAAGCCATTCCAATCAGTGATACGTATGGTAAAACCGGAGATCCGCAAGCATTGCCGATTGTCGACAAAGGATTGAAAAACATCGAATTGCCGGGCTTAGGCTATTATGGACTGTTCCAGGGAGATCTAACTGAAGCTACCCATGCCGGGTTGTTGTATCAGCCTACAGACCTTGGCTTCGCAGGCGGTCATACGCATTCGAACTTCTTATCCCTTGATCTATGGGGAGCCGGAGTTGAAATGCTGCCATATACAGGCTATCTGAATAGAACTAGCTACGGCGATGGAAGCGGGGCTACCTTACGATATCCTTCGATGCGGCCGCTCTGGAGAAATATGCCGTGGGTATGGAGACAGGACGGAGCGAATACGGCATCAACTGGTGCATGGACAAAGCCTTCATTATTGGCTTACGATTCCGGGGCGTCGAACAGCAAACAGGTGCAGCTGGTTGAAGCTTCCGATCCAGGACCAGATGGAAAAGGCGCAGCTATGAACCGCAGATTAATCATGCTTGTCAATCTGGGCGGGAACAGCAACTACACCTTTGACTTGACTCGAATGCAAGGCGGCCAGGCGCATGAAATCTATCAACGCGGCTCGGAATTGGAAAACATGGACGTTCAGGTGCAAGACGTTCAGCTCGCAGATACGGGAAAAGCCAACTTGCAGGACTACTTGACTAGCATTAACAGTACTGCAGGATTGTCTACCGATAGAAATCAACTGTTGAAGCCGCAAGCCGGATCCGGAAATAACAGCTTCTCCTTTACTTGGACAGGAAAGCAAACAGGCGCGTCCCTCCGTACATTCATGAATGGGGTTGGCGGCTCGGATGTATTTTTATCGCAGATTCCAACCGGCAGAAGAACGACAACGAAAGCTGAAGAATCCAAGTATGTGACGTCTCACCTTGCTAGAAGACACATTGTATCGGACAGCAGCCAAATTACACAGTATGGTTCTGTGTATGAAATGTTCAAACAAGGTCAAACAGGACAGGTAAGCAGTGTTGTTTGGGTAAAACCAGACGATGCGGATCCAATGACGAACTTTGCCGTTGTAAGAAGCAATAACTACGTAGACATTATTTATACAAGCGGCGATATGAAAGAACGCAATTACAACGGCATCACCTTTGCAGGAAATATTGCCGTTGCGAGAACTGACGCCGTAACTGGAAATCTTGTATATTCCTATGTTAACGGCCCAGGTAAAGTGGCAATGCAAGCTGCAAATACAGTCGGCTATGGCACGCAACAACTGGAGATCACAGCAACAACGACGGCTTCCACGAATACGGCGCTTGACCCGGCCGTAAGAGGTAACACGATTACCGTAAATGGAAAATTCTCGAATCCGAATGCATTAGTAGGACAGAGAATCCAAACGAAATTCGGTGATGGATCAGGATACGGGCTGAAAGTGGAAAGCGTCACCGAGCTTACTGATTCCACGGTGCTTACTGTTGGAAGTTACAATCCTTTCCGCGTGACGGATCAAGGTGTGGATACGTTATTCTTTCCAGAACTATCTATTCCAGGAAAGGTTTACGTTGTGTTCAATCAACCGAAATTTACGTCAGATTTTACGCCTCCCGTTACGACCGATAACGCGCCAGCCGGATGGGTCAACCAATACACGACCGTCTCTTTGAACGCCGTTGATGTCGGCTCGGGAGTAGCGGCTACGTATTACACCGTGGACGGCGGCGCACAGCAAAGCGGCAATACGGTTTTGTTTAATACGGAGGGAGTCCATAAGCTTGTTTATTGGAGCGTGGATAATGCAGGCAACTTGGAACAGGCGCATACGGTTACTTTCAGTATAGACAAGACGCCGCCTGTAACGACGGCGGTTGTAACGCCTTTACAACCGGACGGACTGAACGGATGGTATGTGCATCCGGTTACGGTAAGCCTGAACGCTTATGATGCTTTGTCCGGTGCTGCTAAGACTGAATACAGTCTAGATGACAGGGCTACTTGGCAAAGGTATACGGCCCCGGTAACGTTGAATCAAGACAGCAAGTACACATTGAGTTATCGTTCAACAGACATCGCCGGGAATGTTGAAACTGCCAAAACAATCAGTTTCAACCTGGATACGATTGCGCCAACAATTACTATATCCGAAGTGGTGTATGGTACATTTAACGATTCCGGGAGCATAACTCCAGTTATTTCGCTGGTTGATAATTTGTCCGGGTTTGATAACACCAAGACAACGGTCATGTTGGATGCAAATACGTTACAACAAGGGGCGACAATTCCCCTGTATAAGTTACAGCTTGGTCTTCATACACTCGTTGTATCTACGAGTGACCTAGCCGGCAATCAAGGAAGTGAAACCGTTCGCTTTCAGACTGTAGCCAGCATCGATTCCTTAAAAACATTGGTGACGCACTTTGCCGATACCAATTTGATTGATAATGCTGGAATCGCCAATAGTCTGCAGGCAAAATTGGCAAAAACCAATTTGAAGAGTTTTGTGAATGAGGTGCAGGCGCAAAGCGGGAAGCACATTTCTAGTGAAGCTGCGAAATATTTGCTGCGGGACGCTGAATCTATTTTGTTACAAAAATAGTGCATTCATGACTTAATGCGGGTAATAGAGCTTGCGATGCATGATTCGCGAGCTCTTGCCCGTTTTACATTTTTAATGCTAGTAAAGCAGGAAGTAGGGGAATTGCACATTCAGGCAAAAATGTATCACACCTCTAATGCCCATTGCACACTATGACTAATTAGTACTCGTGAGGTGAATTCCTATGATTGAAGGAAAAACTTGAATATTATAGCCTGGACTACCGTTGATTGATTAATCTGGCACTCTCCTCTATTTTCAATCGAAGTAAATCAAACTACCAAGTCATGGAGGAATTATGTGTGAAAATTGGAAAACAAGTAATGCTTGTCTTATTATCGATGTTGCTAGTGGCCTTGATATTTCCCGTTTGTGGAAGTAGTCTAGCAGCGGTGCAAAGGGATCCAAGTATTGTCTCAGGGACTTCACAAATGTTGATTTTAATGCAAGCTCCCACGGTTACAAATGGCACCTATACACTGGATACCAAATTATTGGGGACTGTTGCTACAACAATGGGCAATAATTTGGCGGGACTCGTCGATGACGGTGCTGGCTCTAAGTTGTTTTTTTTGGAAGCGAATACAGCTTGTCACACACCATCCCAATTAACCACATGTGAGGTGCATTTTCATGTATACAGCTTGATTTAATTCTGCGTATCATGAAAAAAATGTATATATACCTCAGAAAAGAAGGGTGCAATAAACACAATGCTATATGTTTGGTCAAAATGGATTACATAACTTGAAGGTGGGAAAAGAGACAGTAGAAATTCCGTGCTATACAAGGGAATCATGCGCTATAATCCTTATGGAACGTGGGTTTACAGGGTAAATTGGAATTCTGCACATGCAGAAAAAAATGTATATATACGTCAAAATAGCGTTGTACTAATATGGAAAATGTAATTGTTAAGCGTTTTCATTCGGTTGATGTGCTAGAAGTTATTACATGCCACTTGTTACATAATTTGGAATTATCAGAAAGGAGTGGTGATAATGCATTCGTGATAACGCTTTCATTCTGGCGGTAAAAGCGGAGTCAGCTAAGCTCACGTCTCGGAATTGGAGAACGTATTTTTAATGATACGCCAGACTGTACACTCAGCTACACAAGCTGACGAATGACCCGAATTGTGCAAGAGGGCCTCCGCAGGAGAATACAGTACCCACATAAGGACAAAGGATCCTGAGCAGATTCGGAAACGGATCTGGATACGGACTGAAAGAGATTTTACGACATGGACTTTTTTACAAATGGAGGAGGATCAATAAATGAAGAAAAATTGGAAGGCCATTATGGGAACGGTTGTATCGATCGCGGTGCTGATATCATGCAACCTACAACAGGCGACCGCAGCAGGGTTCGATAACTCTGCATATCAACTTGTCTTTGAGGATGAATTCAACGGAGCGGCAGGCTCAAGCATGGATACATCCCAATGGGATTACCGCTATCTCGGACCGCGCAATGATTCCATCAACACCAAGGATGCGGTCGTTCTTGATGGCAGCGGAAATCTTTTGGTGAAAGCATACACCGAGAACAACACTCATTATACCGGTATGATCAGGACCAAGAATATGTGGAAATACGGTAAATTCGAGGCTCGTATCAAATTTAACACCAGTCCGGGGCAATGGTCGGCCTTCTGGCTGCAGTCGCCAACCTATGGAAAAATCATTGGCGATCCGTCCAATTCCGGTGTGGAGATGGATATTATTGAACATCGCTATGTAACAAGGAACGGCACAAACATATCGTCCAAAGGGATGAACAACATTCACTGGGACGGTTATGGCGCTTATCACAAGTCGCGAAGCAGCGAGTTATGGGAAGGAGATACGGGAACCGGTTACCATACATATGCAGTGGAGTGGTCCCCAACCGGGACGAACTATTATTTTGACGGTGTGCAGAAATGGTCAACATCAACGGCTGTATCCAACGTTCCGGAATATATTATTCTGAGCATGGAGGTTAAGAATAATGATTGGGCAGGCAATATCCCAACGGGCGGCTACGGCTCCTCCAGCACCAGCACTACAAATATGACCGTTGATTATGTCCGGGTATATCAGAAGGATTTAACACCGCCCGTTACGACAGATAACGCCCCTGCCGGATGGGTTAATCAGGATACAACCGTCACCTTGAACGCCGTTGATGACAGCTCGGGAGTAGCGGCTACGTATTACACCGTAGACGGCGGCGCACAGCAAAGCGGCAATGCGATTACATTGAAGACGGAGGGAGTCCATACGCTTGTTTATTGGAGCGTCGATAACGCAGGCAACGTGGAACAGGCCCATTCGGCAACCGTTAGCATCGACAAGACTGCGCCGACGGTGCTGGTGTCTGTTCCGGTTGAAGACGGCACTTTTGAAGATTCCATTGATCTAACGCCGCAGTTTACGCTGAATGATATTCTGTCGGGTATCGATGACGGTAAGACGACGGTGACACTGGATACGTATTCTTACACGACCGGAGCCGCGATTCCGCTATATAAATTGCCGCTCGGGGTGCATACACTTGTTATTGATTCAAGCGACTTGGCGGGTAACCAGGGAAGCCAAAGCGTCACGATTCGGACGGTGGCCTCTGTCGATTCCTTGAATGCATTGGTGACACGCTTTACTGACAATAAGTGGATCGACAATGACGGTGTTGCAAATAGTCTTCTTGTAAAATTGGCCAAAAACAATTTATACAGCTTTGTGAATGAGGTTCAGGCGCAAAGCGGGAAGCATATTTCAAGCGAAGCGGCGGCCTATTTACTGCGAGATGCTGAATATGTATTGTCGAAAAAGTAGAGCAGTGTATTTGATGTTGCCCATAGTTCTTCCTTGGGAAGGACTATGGGCAATCATAAAAACCCTTATGGAACAGGACTGTATGAAATGTAGATATACCTCAGAAAAGAAAGGTGCAATAAACACAATGCTTGGAACGTGGGTAATAAAAACAGGATGAGTGAGATTTGCTGTTCGATTATGCGGACAAACGGTGTTCACTCGGAAAGGTGGTCGGTTATGGCACGTCCGGTTGGTCGTTATACAATGATACTTAGTTTGGGAGTGAGTTTGGCCGTCACGTCTTTGCCTATTGCGGATGCGGATTTCAATTTGCGAGCTGAGGCGTCCTCAGCTGATTCCGCAGTCTTGAAAACAGCGTCAAATGTTATCGGAAAATGGTCCAGTGCGGATGTTAAGCATCCTATTCCATTTACCGTCAAGGAGAACGGGAATGAGGTTGCAGCCATTACGAAAATGTTCGCTTCCTTCCAGAAGCCCAACGAGGATGACGCCAAAATCATGCAAGGCATTGCCCCGATCATGGCGATGACGGAAGAGGATCTAATTGAAGCAGCCAGGAAGAACGCCGAAACCCGTACTCGAATTGACATTCACCCCGAGTACGAGACGATGGTTAGCCGGATGGCTCAAATGTATGGCAAAACGGGTGATGAGCAGTATGCAAGACGGGCCATTCTCGTCATGCAGCAATTTGCCCAAGGTTACGGAGCTGTTCCGAAATCGGTAAATATCCAGTTCCATTCCTATAAGGACATCATACCGATCCAGTGCGTTTACGCCTACGATCTGATTTATAATTCGGAACAGTGGAAGACTCTTTCATCCGAGGTTGGCGGTGACATTCGGTCGTCGATCGAAGACTGGTTCCGAGAAGCAGCCATGGACATGTATAATCTTGGGAATGAAGCTTACCTCAGCAATATCGTTCCTTACGGGCTCCGCAATGTATTGGGGACGGCGGTCATCCTGAACGATCCCGATATGATTCGTTTATTTATTCCTTGGTTCGAAAAGTTGTTGTCCGGAACCTATTTTCACGCGGATGGCATCTGGCATGAAGGGACGATCAGCTACCACAATCAGGTTGTCGGCAATATCGTTGCGGCTCTTGATTTGTTGAAACTCACCTATTCGGATCCGAAAGGATACGTCGACAAGAAGCTGGGCTTAAAGCTCGATCACACTGATTTAAGCCCCATGTGGTCGCTTCTGGAGAAAGCGAAACAAATCCCAACGATACTGCAGTTTCCGGACGGCAGACCGATTGCTCTTAACGATGCCGATGCCAACACGAATAACAAATCCGCGGCTGATCCGATCAAGAACCTGAATAACATCGAGCTATGGCACTTCGGGCATATTGCGCTGACAGCCGGGGATAGGGACGATGCGACTCAAGTGAATCTCAGCTTTAATCCGCTGGCGGAAGGTACTCCTTATTCTGGAGGGCATTACCATGCGAACAACCTAGGATTGATTCTATGGGGAGCCGGTATGGAAATGCTGCCCGATTCCGGTTACATGCGCTCCGGTCCGACCCGCTTTTTCCATATGGATGCGGTTGATCACAATGTCGGCTGGGTATGGTCTAAAGATGCGAGCAACTACAAGAGCAGAGCGTCGCAGCCGACACGTGCATCGATGCTGGCGTACGACCCGGGGACACTGTCCGGGAAACGGGTGCAGTTGATCGAAGCTTCCTCGCCTGGGCCGGAAGGCGATCTGGCCGAAGTCAAGCGCCGTCATCTGATGCTTGTTCAAATTGATGGCAACCGCTCATATGTCGTCGACCTGCAACGACTGAAAGGCGGTCAGGCGCATGAGCTATATTTGCGCTCCGAGGAAGACGAAGCGTCGCAAGTTTCGACGCCAATGGAGCTGGTGCAGCATCCGGGCGAGACGACGGAAGGCTATTTGAAAAGCATCGGCAAGGAGGAAGGGTTACCCGACTACCGGAACCTGATGTCAAATCCGCAGGTTGGCAACGGTTCAGCGGATTTCCAATTCACTTCGATCGGTTCGACAAGCGGTTCTTCGATTCGCGCCTATATGAACGGGATTCCGGATAGCGAGGTTATTTTCTCGGAAGTACCGACAATGCGCAGAACGGGTGGAGACGCGAAGAAAGCTTTTGATTTCCCGGGCTGGCATTTGTACCGCCGTCATATTGTGAATCCGGAGACGGTCACGCGCTACGGAGCTGTTTACGAAACGTGGAGAAGCAGTCTGCAGCCGATGGTGCAATCGGTTCAGTGGAAAGAGACGGCGCCGGCGGATCCGATGAGCAGTGCGATTGTCGTTCAGGCCGGGTCATACGAGGATATTATCTATATCAGCGACGATACGGCAACACGCGAAGCGGAGGGCTTCCGATTTGCAGGCAAGACGGCCTTAGTGCGCAGAGACAAGGCGACTGGAAAGCCGATTTGGGCTTATCTGTACGGTGAAGGCCAAATTGAAGGGGAAGGCGTATCGGTTAAAGGGGCTGCGGACCTAAGATTTAAAGCAGTGGATGCTAAAGGCTCCAATAAGGACAAGTCCGAAAGCAAAATCCGAATAGACGGCTTGATACCAAACGATCCTTCTATGAAAGACCTTTGGCTGCAAATGACATTCGGCGACCAATCGGGTTACGGCATGAAAATTGCCGACGCACAAGGCAGTATGATTCGTGTGCAGGATCGCCCTCCCTTCGAGTTGACGGAGCAGGGAGCGAAGATGCTTTTCTATCCGAACGTTCAAGACCAAACCGGCGCGCTGTTAAGTGGCCAAAACAACCTAAATGTGGAAAAGCGGCAGCCTAGAATCATTCCTGGGGATGTTTGGGTCGAGATTCGCAAACCAAACTTTTTCATTCTTGAGTAAATAGTCGTTGATTCCGCCGCCAAACAGGCGAATATCAAATCTCGCATTTCCGATTTGGCATATGTACCTGCTGACAGAGCTGTGATAAAAGTGAATAGTGAAAACGGTTACTATATGAGACTGACATCTTGCGGAACTGAACGAAAAACATGTTACAGCAAATCGAAACGCCATAGTCCTTCCTTGGGAAGGACTATGGGCAATCATAATGCAATAAACACAATGATATATGTTTGGTCAAAAAGGATTACATAACTTGAGGGCAGGGAAAGAGACAGTAGAAATTCCGTGCCATACAAGGGAAGCATGCGCTATAATCCTTGTGGAACGTGGGTTTACAAGGTAAATTGGAATTCTGCACATGCAGAAAATAATGTATATATACGCCAAAATGGCGTTGTACTAGTATGAAAAATGTAATTGTTAAGCGTTTACATTCGATTGATTTTACATTTCACAAAGGAGTGGGTCTTAATGAAAAAGAAACTAACATCATTCATCGTCCTTAGCATGTTTGCTTCAGTTATGCTGACAGGCTGCAGTAGCGACAAGAACACAGGCAATGGAGCAGATTCTGGACAGAAGATGACGACAGCCGTTAAGTCAGTGGAATTTCCACTAAAGGAAAAAGTGAAGTACACGTTTGCACAAAACAGATCCGACGGTTTTAAACCCTTCCAAACATTGACGGCATGGAATGAGCAGTTTGAGAAAAAGTCAAACGTTCAGATTGATTGGTTGGATTGGGGCACAGGAGATGCCTTTAAGCAAAAAAGACAGCTGGCCTTTGCAAGCGGAGATCTGCCGGACGCCTTTTATGGTGGCTTTGCTATTGAAACAAGTGATTATGTGAACTACGGCACTCAGGGAGTTCTTATTCCACTGGAAAAGATGATCAATAAAGATCTTATGCCAAATTTAACAAAATTGATAGAAAGAAACCCGAATATATTAAAGCAAATGACAGCACCTGATGGACACGTATATGGATTGCCTTCGTATTCTGAAGGAACTACCAATACCAACGACACCATCCTTTATAACAAGCTTTGGTTGGATAAGCTAGGTTTGAATATTCCTACCACAACGGATGAGTTTTACGCATACCTGAAAGCTATCAAAGCGGCGAAAGATTTGAACGGCAATGGCAAAGACGATGAAATTCCTTTTACGTTCCGATATGGTACCAATGGACAGGTAGATAAAATAAATGGCATTTCTTCCTTGATCGGATTTTCCGGACTTGTTATGCCACAGTCGATGATTGATGTCAAAGACGGTAAACTCATTTTTGTACCTGGACAAAATGAATATAAAGAAGCCATTAAATTCTTAAATAAGTTGGCGACTGAAGGACTGATTGATAAAGAAGCTTTTACAATGGACGGTTCTGCATACACGGCAAAAATGACAAGTAAAGTACCTTCAGTAGGCGGCGGTATTTACTGGTCGACAGCAAATACAAATAGTGATAATTTTGTTTATGGCCCTCCTCTTAAAGGACCAGATGGCAAGCAACGCTGGGCGAAAAGGCTAACGCCAGTGAATTTCAATATTGCTTTTGCAATCACGAATAAGGCGGAAAATCCGGAAGTTTTGATGAAATGGGCAGATCTGAATTACGATACGGATACATCCATTCAGAATTCCAGTGGACCCTATGACAAGTACCTTAAAAAACTGGGCAACGGAATGTTCGAAGAGATACTGAAGGCAGACGGTAAACAATTTACAGGGATTGAAAAATCTGCAGATACACCTGTTAATTCCTCCTTGTATATTCAACTTATGGGCGATGTAACATTAAATAAAAAATCAGCCGCCACAATATCCAAGGAAGAAGCGGAAAAGATATATAGTCCATTTTTCCAAAAAGAAGCCTATGGGAGTCCTTTCATGGAACAAAAGGATGCGGAACGTAACGCAATTGTTGTAGCAGATCTCGGGCAATATGTAACCAAAATGACGGCAAAGTGGATCTATAGCGGCGGGATTGATGCTGATTGGAATGAATACGTGAATCAGTTGAAAAAACTCGGGATGGACGATTATATCAAAATTAATCAGAAAGCCTATGACAGTACGAAATAATCAACTATAAGCAACTAGACGGGGCAGAATTGTAGCTAGCAATAGTTAAATCTGTCCCGATTTACTGAAACTCAAAATAATTTGTTAATTAGCGAGGAGTGTTAGATTTGACTAAACAGTATGGAAGAATTGTAGCCTTGTTGCTTGTTTTGATGATGACGTTTCAAATATCAAGTATTGCAGCTTCCACTGGATCAGAAGGTCCACCCTATAAAATGGAAAAGACTGCATTCAGAGACTGGGCACCCAAACAGTTAACGGGTTCAATAGTAAGCAAACTAAGCAACGCTTTGGTCATTTATGCAGGCAATAACAATGCTTATGTGAATAATAACAGAGTCAAAATTGATGCAAACAATCCGGAAGTAAACGCAACGAAAATTGATGACATGCTCTATGTCCCGGTCAGTTTTGTTGTAAAAAGCCTCCAATTACAGGCTCCTGTACAGCTGGAAAATAACACTTTAAGATTCACTTTTGCAAACAAATCTGTAGATGTTGCCAGTAAGCCAGGAAGCTATGAGCCCCTTGTACCCATACAGACGATTGCAACAGCTCTAGACAAAAGTGTATATGAAAATGAAAGCGGTTTATTGGTTGTAAGTGATTCTCAACTGTCTTTTGAACCTGTTGAAATAAGCAACATGATCAATGCCATTGTTACATGGGACAGTACAGACATTAAACATCCTATACGAGTGCCAACTACTAGTTATCCGAATCAATTAATCTTAATGTTTCCGTTCTTTGGTGATATGCAAGGAGTAAAAAAAGAAGAATTAGACACTACGTTAACCAAGCCAACAGTTGACCCTGTTATGGCATTATCTGACAGTTCTTATTTGACGCGTATTCAAACTGAATCGCTAAGCAGAAAAACGTTAGACGCTCGTCCGAATTTTGAAAAAACGATCAGACAAATGAGCTTTCTCTATAGTACTACTAAGGATGAAACATATTCGAAAAGAGCGATTCAGGCGCTTTATAGGTTTGCTAAGGACTACTCGAATATTCCAAAAATTACTAAAGATGATTTGTTCCATGCCTTTCCAAATTATGTGCCTGTTCATGCTGTTTATGCATATGACTTGGTTTATAATTCAAGCCAGTGGGATCAGATCTCATCTCAAGTCGGAGAAGATGCCCGAAGCGTTGTAGAAACCTGGTTAAGATCCACTGTGATTGATATGTATAATCTGAATAATGGTTTTTATTATTCCAATCTTGTGCCTTATGCAATAAAGGCTGTATTCGGAGTGGCATCCGTATTAAATGATCCGGAATTAATAAGGTTAGTTCTGCCATGGGTAGATACTTACATGGGACCGGATCAATTCTTTGCCGACGGCTTTTGGCAAGAAGCGACTATTACCTATCACGGGCAAATGGTAAATACAGGTGATGCCGCTTTGCTTTTAGAGAGCTGTTTCAAAGATCCTCAGGGTTACATTGATAATCAATTTAGATTAAAGTTAGATCATACAAACCTGTCCAACCGTTGGCCAATGCTCCAAAAGGGCAAAGACCTCATGAATAAAATGAAATTTCCCAATGGACAAAAGATATTCCTGAACGATACGGATCATTTTGTACGTTCTCAAAAAGACCCTATTTTACCGGAGTATTTGTCTAATATTGAATTAAATGCATCGGGATACTATGCTCTTACACAAGGGGATACCGAGAATGCAACACAAGTATCTCTGACTTTTCCGCCTATTGCAGGAGGATTGCCTTATTCTACGGGGCATGCACATGGGGATCACCTGCAATTGACATTATGGGGATCGGGCAGTGAAGTATTTCCTGATCCGGGGTATCCGAGAGGGCGAACTTCCAACGGTTTTTATCATATGTCTTCCCAAGCTCACAATATTGGCTGGGTATGGTCCAAAAAAGCTGGTAGCAGTTATACGAGCAGAAGTCATGAAACGCGCAGAGCGTCACAGTTGGCTTATGATCCTGGAACAAAGAATGGAAAACAAGTGCAGCTTTTGGAAGCGTCCTCACCTGGTCCTATAGGTGATTTGGCTGAGATGAACAGGCGTATGATATTACTTATGAAAGTGGATGGTAATAAGTCCTATGTGCTTGATTTGCAAAGACTAAAGGGTGGCGACGCTCATGAATCCTATTTACGTGCTATTGAGGAAGAAGATACGAATCTAGAGACGTCACTCCAATTGCAGACTCATGATGGCACAGATATGGCGCAATATCTGAAGAGTACCGGCCACGAAGAAGGGCTTAGCGAATTCCGAAACCTAATGAAGAATCCGAAAACTGGGAGTGGAGAAGGTGCATTTAGTTTTTCATGGATTGGCAAAGACACGGGTGTTGCAGTAAAAAGCTTTATTAACGGCGTACCAGGCGCGGAAACGTATTTTACTCGAGTCCCGACACTCAGAAAGACGCTGAATAAAACAGAGTTGCAGAACAATTTCCCTGGATACCAACTTTACCGGAGAAATCTTGTATCGCCTGATACCGTTACCAAGTATGCTGGGGTATACGAGACATGGAAGAGCAAGACGGAAACGCCACAGGTTGAAAATGTCAGATGGATTTATCCGGAAGATCCTACTGGAATGACCATTGCTGCAGTTGTCACGACAAAAGATTATGAAGATATTGTGTATATTAGTAATGATTCGTTAAAGAGAAGCGTGGAAGGAATCACCTTCTCAGGCAAAGTATCCATTGTTAGGAAAGCTAGAGATAACGGTGAAATTCTTTGGATATATCATGGTGAAGAAGGGAATACGGAACTTAACGGCAGTGTATTGACCGGCAAAAAAGATCAAACCTTCAAGGTATTGTCAACGACTGATTCTATTGACGGCACATCTCCAAATACAATGACGCTGGATGGTATCGTTGAGAATGCTGAGCTCTTAAAGAATCAATGGGTACAGACTGAATTTAGTGACACTTCCGGTTGGGGATTGAAGGTTGTCGCTGTTGATACCAAAGATCATCATACCGTTTTAACGCTTGAGCAGCCTCCGGCTTTTGAAGTTGTAAACGGTGGCGGGAAATGGTTATATTGGCCTAACCGAATAATGGAAGATGGCAAATTCGTCATGGAAGAGCCGCCAGGCAGCGGGGTACCGTATGTCATACCAGGTGATGTAAAGGTTCATATTTCTTTACCGACATTTATCGTTGACCAAACACCGCCGGCTATTTCGGTGTCCAATCCGAAAGACGGCAGCGTATATGATGATTCTGAGGAATTGAGGCCGCAGTTTACATTGACCGATGACTTGTCCGGTGTCGACAACAGCAAGACAACGGTTACGCTGGATACGTATGCATTCCAAATGGGAACGACCATTCCGCTCTATTCGTTGCCGCTGGGTCAACACACACTTCTAATTACCTCCACTGACATATCTGGTAAACAGGGAATCAAGACCGTTCAATTCCAGACGGCTGCAACGGTCGATTCCTTAAAGAAATTGGTAGCTCTCTTCTTGAGTACCAACAATATCGACAATGTGGGAATTGCGAATAGCTTACAGGCAAAATTGACCAACAACGAATTAAAAAGTTTTGTGAATGAAGTGAAAGCGCAAAGTGGTAAGCACATTTCAAATGATACGGCAACCTTATTGCTGCGTGACGCCAATTATATATTGTCACATAATTAAAGAGCTGTGGAATTGGGGGAGGAAGGCGCACGCGCTATTCCTCCTCTTTCACGTCCTGAAACCCTTGCAGGACATGGTTTTGAACCTATGTTGAAATTCTGCATATGCAGAAAATAATGTTTATATACGTATGAAAGCGTTTGTACTATATTTAGAGGCATAATATTGAAGCGCTTTCAGAGAAAGATGAAGGAGATGGACCGCTGTGGAAATTGCAAAAATGGCTTCAAAGAATGATGTGAAAACAGAGGAATACCCGCAAGTCAACAAGAAAAGGCTTCTAAAAAAGGTATTCTCTCGCGATTATCATTTATACCTATTGTGCCTTCCTGCACTGATTTACATTATTATTTTTGACTATGTTCCTATGTATGGTATTCAACTGGCATTCAAGGATTTTGTGATTTCAAAGGGGATATGGGGCAGTCCTTGGGTAGGATTTAAGCATTTTGAAAGATTTTTGGGATCCTACCAGTTCATGACGGTGTTGAAAAATACGCTTGGCGTAAGTCTCTATGAATTGATTGTAGGTTTTCCAATTCCTATCATTCTGGCATTGCTTTTAAATCAGGTGAGAAACCTGCGTTTCAAAAAAATTGTGCAAACAGTAACGTATGCTCCCCATTTTATATCGGTTGTTGTTCTCTCAAGCATGCTGCTTATCTTTTTATCGCCCAGTATCGGTGTAGTCAATACGATTATCGCATCATTTGGCGGAGAAAAAATTAACTTTATGGCGCGTCCCGACTTGTGGAAAAGCATATTTGTATGGTCAGGCATTTGGCAGAATGCCGGTTGGGGAACCATTATTTATATCGCTGCATTGTCTTCAATCAGCCCTGAATTGTATGAGGCTGCAAAAGTTGACGGAGCCAGCAAGTTACAGATCATTCGGCATGTAGATATTCCAGGAATTTCACAAACGATGGTTATTTTATTTATCCTCAACGTGGGTTCTGTCATGAATGTTGGTTTCCAGAAAGCTTACTTGCTGCAAAACGCTCTGAATATTGATGCATCTGAAGTGATTTCAACTTATGTATATAAAATTGGTCTTGAAGGCAGCCAGTTCAGCTATTCAACGGCAATCGGACTTTTTAATACGATAATCAATATTATTTTGCTGATCAGCACAAACCGTATCGCTAAAAAGCTGAGTGGTTCCAGTCTCTGGTAAGAAAGGAGTTCGACGACGATGAAAACAATTAAAAGATCTAAAGAGGATCTCGTATTTGATATCATTAATTATAGTGTGCTGGGATTTTTCCTGCTTATCGTGTTATACCCTTTATATTTTGTTTTCATAGCTTCCATATCGAGTCCAAATGACGTAGTTAGCGGCAATGTGATTATGTTGCCCAAAGGCATTACCTTGGAAGGATACGAAAGAATATTCAAGGATACAAGAATTTGGACGGGATATGGCAATACCATTTTATATACGGTTGTTGGAACTACGCTCAATGTTATATTGACCATGATGATTGGCTTCCCTTTATCCCGCAAATATTTCTCGGGACGCAAAGTAATTATGATCGTACTGATGATCACGATGTATTTTAGCGGCGGTTTAATTCCGCATTATTTGTTGGTCAAGAGTCTTGGTCTTCGTGACACGGCGATGGCGATGGTTATCCTTGGCGCGGTTGGGGTGTTTAATATTATTATCACGCGCAGCTTTTTGGAATCCAATATTTCAGAAGAAATCGAACAGGCGGCAGCGATTGATGGATGTTCGCCGTTCAGGTTTTTTATTTCGATGGTGCTTCCTTTGTCTAAGTCTGTGATGGCAGTTTTGGCGCTTTACTATGGTGTGGGGCATTGGAATGATTATTTTAAAGCAATGATTTTCTTAAACAGCTCAGAGAAGTTTCCGCTTCAGTTAATCTTAAGATCTATCCTGATCCAGTCCCAAAACTTGACGACTATGACCGATGATATTACACAGGCTGAGGAAGCCCGAATTATTGCGGAACAGATCAAATATGGCGTCATTATTATCGCAAGCGTTCCGATGCTTTTCTTGTATCCTTTTCTTCAGAGGTACTTTATCAAAGGAGTTATGGTTGGTTCTATAAAAGGATAGGAGTGTTTTGAAAATGAAACATCCGAATTTAATTTATTTTTTTCCAGATCAATGGAGGCAGCAAGCACTTGGGTTTATGAATGCAGATCCGGTAATCACACCTAATCTAGACCAATTCAGCCAAGAAAGTTTAGTACTCGAAAATGCGCTGAGCAATTTCCCTTTATGTAGTCCGTACAGAGGCATGTTGTTAACCGGCAAATATCCATATTCAAATGGCGTAATCGCAAACTGCAACAGCAACAGAAACACGTATGGCGTGTACCTGAAAAAAGATGAAAGATGCATTTCGGACGTTTTATTCGAAAACGGCTACAATACGGGGTATATTGGCAAGTGGCATCTGGATCCGGTAGATCTATCGCAAGAAAAGTATACAGAGGGACGCAGGGAAGATGGCGTGATGTGGGATTCCTATACGTTGCCGAATAGAAGACATAACTTCACGTTTTGGCACGCATACGGCGCCTGCGACAATCATCTTGAACCGCACTATTGGGTGAATAATGCGAAGATTGAGGAGAAAATCAAGCCGGAAGAATGGTCAGTCAAGCACGAGACTGACGTAGCGATCAATTATATCCGGAATAAGGATGGGGAATATCGGGATGAAAGCAAGCCGTTTGCTTTGATGATGTCCCTAAATCCTCCGCATCCGCCATTTAAACAGGTTCCTCAAAAGTACGTCGATATGTACGAAGGAAAAAGCGTAGAGGATTTGCTGAACAGGGAAAACGTAACGGATAAAACCCCGGAAGAGTATTTACAGATAAGCGATAAATCCCAAAATGGTAAGGAAATTGCACGAAATAATGTGAAAAATTATTTTGCCGCCATTACGGGTGTGGATGAACACTTTAAGAGAATACTCGATGCCATCGATGAAATGGGAATAAAGGACGATACGATTGTGGTCTTCACTTCAGATCATGGAGAGATGATGGGAAGCCATAACGTTATGGGGAAACCGCATTGGTACGCTGAAAGCTTCAAAGTGCCTTTTTTGATCAGACACCCTGGGAAGATAAAACCAGGTAAGTCCGATTTCATATTAAATGTTCCTGATATTATGCCAACCTTGCTAACCATGATGGGACTTGAAGATCAAATACCGGATGACGTTGAGGGTGATAATAAGGCAGGCTATTTTTACGGTCTCCAAGATGGTGATACAGAGGGATTATTTATTAATGCATTCACAAATATGAGGGGACTCAAGACAAAGCAGTACACATTCTTAGTCAAAAAAGACTATGTCGAGAGAGAATCTTACATTTTGTACGACGATCTGAATGACCCCTACCAACGGAGAAATATTGCCGATGTTCATGACGAACTCGTCAAAGAGTTAAGAATAAAACTGGATGAAGTTCTCGCAACTACAAAAGATATCTGGAATAAATAGGATGAAGAATAAGAAAGGGGTAACTATGAATACTTATAACACCATATATGCTGATCTACTACCTGAAACCTTATGGAAGAGCTCTTTATCATGCAGTGAATGTCTACATAAACTTAACGAGAATTCGGCCGAGATGCTTGCAAACAAGCGGGAAGCTTTAGAAGTTTTGCGCAGGCAAATTGCTTGCAATCCAATTCGCGTTAAACTCTATAAGGATTATAATCAAGGTGATTATTATATCTCACAATTATCAGAAGATGGACGCTTTGCAGATTTAGGTGATTCTTTTAAGGACGTGTATGATGCCATCCTGCGGCTGACCTCGCTTTCTGAACCCTTCCATTGGTCACGAGAACAACCGATGCAGGATGAAAACTTGAAATCCAGAATTTTTAAGGGCATTGCTTTTTATTGCAAAATGGAAGCGGACAGAGAGGACAAGAAGGCTACTCGGTTTCATAACTCTGTTTTTGCTCTCCCTCTTGCTGCTGTGAATCTGTTTGTCTTCTTTCTTGACGATATGGAAGCTATAGAGAAAGGAACTAAGGATGATTCACTAACGAAGGAAGTACATAAGCAGCTGAGCCGATGTGCGCTTCAGGCATGGACATTGCCGCTTCGCGGCGATCATACTGACAGCCATCCGATCAGTCCTGAGCGGTTCCGAATGCATGTCTGGTGGGTAGGCGGTAATGCGCTGACCTATCGTCCTTCCTTCTATACGGCAGTGATGCTTCAATCTGTAGAAATGATAGATACGATGATACATGTCGTCAGTCATATTTTTACGCCGACTTCTCATACGAACAGCAACGAGTCCTATTGGGACGAAGGGATATGCGCCGACGGCTTCGGTTGGGGGCATGGTCCGCAAGCCTACAATAGCGGTTATCCGAAGGATGGTATACTGAGCGGATTGAATATCATCAAGGATCTGAAAGGAACACCCTGGGAGAAAGAGATCACTTACCGAAATATGGATTGGCTGATCAACTTTATTCGCGGAATCAGTTGGAGTCATTACAAGGGCTTTGACGCACCCATGCAGTCCAGGCATATTTTCACAAGGAAGATGAAAGATGACGTCAGCTATATTTATAATTTGGCACAATTACTGATAGAAAATTTTAGTTATTTGTTAACGGAAGAACAGTTGAAAGAAATGAACGATCTACTTGATCATAAAGATGTTCAAATGATGGACGGGTATCCTTCAGGTTATTACAAAGGAGTACGCTACTTCTGGAACAATGATGATTTGATCAAGAAAACGGATAAGCTGTATTTCTATTTGAACATGGCTTCAAATCGTTGCGACGGTGTAGAATTCGCTCATATTATGGCAGATAAGCTTAATCTATTTACAGCGGATGGTTCCTATGTCATAGCAGGAGACGGCACTGAATGGGCTGAAAGCAAAGGGGCCTGGGAACTTGCTTCTTTACCTGGCATAACAGCCCGCTATATAGAGACTGCAAAGCTTGTGCCCGGGACAAATTGGTCTGGTTATAACAGTATTCATCCTTACGCGGGAGGAGTTGCCCGCAATGACAACGGTGCAGCAGGATTTATTTTTGAGAAAGATGATCGGAAGAAGCTGGATGGAGCCGGTGTTATCCATCAAGATGGCAGCAAAGAAATCTTCGGAGTAAAGGCGCATAAAGGTTATTTTATTATAGGCGATACGATTGTCTGCTTGGGTGCGGGGATCTCGGATCATCGACCTGAAATGGGCAGCGAGATACGGACCACGATCAATCAGACGAAGTGGGCTACGGATATTTTGTATCATACGGCAGGGAGTCCTTCGATAGAGACTTACGGAATGGACAAAAATGGTGTAAAGGTAACACTTAAAGGGTGCGAGTCCAGGAGCAAGGATATTCCTTGGGTAAAGCAGGATGGCATTCTTTATGCGGTACTTCCTGAGCATACGTCCGGGGAAGTCGTCATGTTAGCAGAGGAAAGGAAAACGCATTGGGAACTGTTAAACTTTACAAATAATGAGGCAGACAATGAGCTGTGCCCGATATTCCAGATTTGGGTGAATCATGGGGCGGCGCCTGTTGATTGCAAGTATTCGTATCTCATGTATGCCGGCGATCAGGAGCCGCAATCGTATCTAGCTTCAAATCCTGTTCAAATCATTTCCAACACAACCAAACTTCAAGCTGTGGCCAATAATAGTATGATTCAAGCTGTGTTCTATGATAATGAAACAGTATGCAGTACAGAGACGTTGAAGATGAAGGTTTCCAAACCTACTGTAGTCATGTTGGAGCAAGAGGGAGACAAGCTGTTTATTACGGTAAGCGACCCTAATCAGGATGTGAATTTGGATGAACTAATTATTTACTTGACCATTCCGCTTGTTGGTGATGGGAATACCATTGACAATGAATGGCATGCAGTTCCAATCAAAATGCCTGGAATACCTGAAGTCGGTAAGCCGAATACGGTCGTTGTCAATTTAAAATAATGGGCTGAAAACCTTTTTGGAATAAAGACTTTCGTTTGCTTGGCAAGCCCAGTATAGTTATAATAGGACATCCTAGAGGGGCTGAAGCGAAGATGAAATCTTACATACAGGAAAAAGCTTTATTTTTTAAATATCTGATGTCTTATGTCGTTATTTTATTTATTTGTATTGTAGTTATGGTATTTTTTGTGAATTATCAGTTCATAGGTATACTTAAGAACGAGTTAATTGCCAATAATGCAAATACGTTAAATCGAGTCATGTATATCGTTGACGCCAATATTAAGCAATTGGATAGTATACAAACGCATATTCAAATGAACAGGAGCTTAAATCCCTATTACGCATTGAATGATCCGAATCTTGCTATCGATGCACAGCGTGAACTTGGCAAATATTTGGCTTCGAACAATTTTATTAAAGATATGATGGTCTATTTTCGTGGGGATTCGTTTATTTACTCCAGCTCAAGTTCGTATTCTTTACCGTTATTTATTAATCAAGCTTTTAAATACAGTTCCTGGAATGAAGAGGATTTTAAAAGAGATATCAATTCGCTCAAGGTTCCAAAAGTACGTTCTGCCGAGGATGTTATCAAGTATGATCGTGAAGCAGAAAAAATTGTAACATTCATTTATCCCATTTCCGGTTTCGGCATTGACGCTAACACAACGGTTCTTTATTTGGTGGATGAGAATTTCTTTACCAAAATTATTAAAGACAATTTTGGCGGATATCATTCAAGTATTATGATTCTGGATCAGAATAATCAAGTGATTACGACTTCCAATAATGCTCTTCGGTTATCTGCGGATAAACTTAATGAATACCTTGGCAGCAACGAGAATCATTTTTCCAAAATGGTTTCAGAGGACAACCAGAGGATGTTAATGTCTGTAATGAAGTCTGATAAGACAGGCTGGAAATATATTTCTTTTACTCCTATTAATGAGGTTCTAAAAAAAACGGATGGCATTCAGGTCGAGTTTATACTGGTTGTACTTCTGCTTTTAGTGCTCGGGAGTATTGTCATCTATTTCAATATGCGAACTAACTATAAACCGATCCATAATCTTAAAAATTATGCAAGCAGGATTCTGCAGCATACGAACAAAGCCGAAAATGAGATCGATGTTGTGAAAAATACGATCGATTATCTTTCCAATCAGAATAAAAGTTTAATATCCAGTACCCGAGTCGCTTCCAAGGACTTTATTCTGGATAGTCTTCTCAAGGGGCGGATTCATACGCCGGAGGATCTAAAGCAGCAGGGGGAGCCCTTTGCGATATCGTTCAGAAATCCGCTTTATTTGGTGATCATCGTTCTCTTGCATACGCCTCATTCCATAAAATCTCAGGATGTTCCGGAGTTGTTGAGTCAATTTGAAAGCACGGTCAACCTTTTTTTCAATGGGCATGTAAGGGAACATTTGGATCAAAAGAAAATGGTGTGTATTCTGTCTCTGGATGAGATTCAATCGGAAAGTCTTATGGCGGAGCTTGACGCTTTTCAAATGCATTTGAAAGAAGCTATAAGTATTCAAACAACAATTGGGGTTGGCAACGTATACGAGGATGTTAAAGTTATTCCGCAATCCTATGTGGAAGCCTCTGCCGCCCTTGATTACCGCCTGGTGAAAGGAAATGGCAGCATTATTTTCAATGATGAATTATCTCATCAGGAGGAATCCTTGGATTCCTATCCGCATAAAGAACTTGATATTTTGAAAAGCTTGATCAAACAGGGCAATGATCTGGAAATTGAATATGCGTTGAACAATATCATCAATTATATGAAAACCTGCAATACGCCTCTTTTTGTTGCAAGAGGGCTTTGCTTTGATATCTTGAACGTCATCTGGCGGACTTTTGCAGAAGTTAACAAGGAACTTCTGCTTCCCAAAGGTGAATATCCGAATGCCTCTATGCTGGCTGAATTTGAGACCATTGAAGAATTAACAAACCTTGTTAAAAACATATGTTCTCATATCTGTACGTTTATCCGCGAGAGTAAAGACGTAAAGGATCAAAGCCTTATCAATGATGCGGCCTCCTATATTCAAAGTAATTTTGCGAATTGTGACTTCTCAATTCAAAATATGGCTGACCATTTCGGCATGACACTTACGAACTTAAGCCAATACTTCAAAAATCAGACCGGACAAACGATTATTGAATATACAACGAATTTAAGGATGAATAAGGCGAAGGAACTGTTAATGACAAGCGATTTAAACCTTAATGAAATATCCATGCAGGTAGGCTATATGAATTCCTCCAGCTTCATACGCCGATTCAAACAGATAACCGGATTGACACCAGGACAGTTTGTGAAGGAAAAAAAGAAATAGATTTTATTGGAGAGTGTCATCATGCAGATTAAACCATATCAGATCGCGGCAAACGGAAGCTTTGGATGCCAAAAACTCGATTGGGGTAGGGGGCACAAATTATGATCAATGCCTTAATGGCTAATGAGAAAATTATTCCACGGCATGTAGCTCAGTTTATGCATGCACTTATGAATCTTTCTTCAGACGGCATGGTGATTGTGGATCTAGAAGGAAAAATCGTGGAGGTTAATGAAATATTTGGGAAGCTGCATGGATTTAGTAGAGAAGATCTTCTTGGAAAGATATTACCGTTAGAGCCTTTTGTAATTGAAGGAGATAAAGTAAGTCATTTTCATAAGGATGTTATCTTTTCACCTATATACGATGAACAAGGAAAAGTGATTGCCTTAATGGGGTTTGAAAAAAGTGGGAGATTAGAAAAATAATGAGTTTCCTTAGTACTCTATATGTAATTTAGTAAAAATCACTACTTTTGGCTCAGCCATGAGTAGTGATTTTTCGCTTTTTTACGTTGCTTCGTGTTCACAACCTCAAAAAATTCGACAATACAGGAGAAGATCTCGAGGATTTAATCTCGAT